>DASQER010000307.1:0-4461 GCA_035633575.1 Thermoleophilaceae bacterium | reverse complement strand
CATGGAGGAGCACAAGGCGGCGTTCTACGGCCGAATGAGCCTGGTGGACGGCGCCGACAGGATGGCCATGCGCTTCACGCTGCTCGAGCGCACCGGCGTGGAGGGCTTCAAGCCGGTGACCGCGCCCGGCCTGCGCCGCTGGCACTGGTCCAAGCCGGGAGTGTCCGCGTTCGGCTACCGGCAGGGGCTGCGCAACCTGCCCGCCAACGCGAGCCACCGGGTGAGGGTCGACTTCCGTTGGTACTCGCCCGAGCGCGTGCTGGTCGCGCGGGCAGCCCGGCGCTCCGCGCCCTGCCGCCAGTTCGCCGCCCTGCCCAACCTGGTGGCGCGGATCCGCCGGGTGGCCTCCACCAAGGTCCCGGGCGTGGTGCGCTACGAGGCGCTCGTGAGCAACGCCGGCAAGGCGCCCGTGACCGGCGTGCCGGTGCGGCTGACGGTCGACGGCGACGTGGTGGACACCGTCACGGTGGCCTCGCTGCTGCCCGGCGAGGAGCGCTCGCTCGTGATCCGCGGTCCCGGATGCCGCAGGGTCGCCGAGGTGGAGGCCGACCCCGACAAGGCCATCACCGAGAGCTCCGAGGACGACAACGCGCACGAGCTGACCTGCGCGGCTCTGGGCCGTCTCTGAGTGCCCGGGCTCAGGGACCGCGCCGGACCGCCGATACGATGAAGGCGGTGAGCGCTCCCATCTCCAGCAACGGCAACGCCCCCGAACGCCCGCGCGAGGCCACGACGGACGCCCCGATCGGCGGCCAGGCCGTGCTCGAGGGCGTGATGATGCGTGGCATCTCGACGTGGGCCGTCGCGGTTCGCAAGCCCTCGCCCGACCAGCTCGCCGCCGGCGGGCCGGACTCGAAGGAGGGGGCGAAGGGCGAGATCGAGGTGATCTCCGAGCCGCTCGTCTCCTGGACGAAGCGCCACCGTCTCCTGCGGCTTCCGATCGTGCGCGGCGTGGTCGCGCTCACCGAGTCGCTCAAGATCGGCTTCCGCGCGCTCGGCATGTCCGCCAACGCTCAGATGCCCGCCGACGACGAGGGCGAGCAGCAGGACATCGGCGGCGGCGCCTGGGCCGGCACGATCGTGTTCGCCCTGCTGTTCGCGGTCGGCCTCTTCTTCCTGCTGCCCGCCGGACTGACCAACCTGTTCGCCGACAGCATCCCCAACTCGATCGCATTCGTCGTGATCGAGAAGCTCGTCCGGATATCGATCTTCCTCGGCTACCTCGCACTGATCTCGCGCATGCCTGACCTCCAGCGCGTCTTCGAGTACCACGGCGCCGAGCACAAGACGATCTCCTGCTACGAGGCGGGCGAGCCGCTCACGCCCGAGAACGCGCAGCGCTACTCGCGCTTCCATCCCCGCTGCGGCACGAGCTTCCTGCTGCTGGTGATGATCGTGGCCATCGTCGTCTTCGCGCCGCTCGGGAAGCTCGACTGGCTGTGGCTCTTCGTCTCGCGGGTGCTCGGCATCCCGATCGTCGCCGGCCTCGCCTTCGAGCTCATCAAGTGGTTCGGCAAGAACCGCACCAAGCGGTGGGCACGCATCCTGATGTGGCCCGGGATCCAGCTCCAGCGCCTCACGACGCGGGAGCCCGACCTGTCCCAGCTCGCGGTGGGGATCGCGGCGCTCGAGGCCGTGCTCGCGGTGGAGAACCCGCGCGCCGCCTCCGAGGAGGACAAGGTCGGCATGGAAGTCGTGGCCTAGCAGCGAGACGTTTCGGATCGCGGCAGCACGGATAGCGGGCTACGTGACCTTGACGCTCCGCGTGACGGTCGTCGCGGCGCCCGACGGTGGCGTGGCGGTCGCCTTCACCGAGACCTGCTCGCCCCCGTGGCGGGCGCGGTTCCGCTTGACGAACCCGCGGGTCGATCTGTCGAGCGGCAGCCTTATGCCGACCTCGGCGTTGCGCGCCGAGAGGTGCTTCCTCACCGTTTTCGGCCCGCTGCTTCTCGGGCCTCGGTACGTCACCTTGACGTCGCAGCTGCTCGGGCACGTGGCGAACACGCGGATCGTGCCGGTCCTGGACATGTGTGTCCGCGAAGGCACCCGGATCCCAAGACGGGGCGCGGGCACCCCGGGACGGATGAGCAGGACGGAGCTCGTCGACGTCGCGAGGGTCGAACGGTCTCCGACCGCGTCGCGGAAGAGGTAGCTGCACACGTTGACCGTGCCGCTCAGGTTCTGACCCCCCGGCCTCGTCGTCAGGCCCGAGTCGAACGCGTACGGGCCGGTGATGCCGCCGCCCTGGACTGCGTGATCGTTCTGGCCCACCGCACCGGGCTGGGCCTCCGCGGCGACGACGGTCGACGGGCACCCGGCGACCTGGACGAACGCCTTCCAGCGAAGCGCCGGCTCGTCGGTCGAACCGGAGACGTGGACGTCGATGAAGTCTCCCTCCGTCGCGGTCGGCGGGGCGGTCATCGACATGCTCGAGGCCGCAATCGCGATTGGCACCATCAGGCCCAACGCCATGGCACCGCCGAGCAACACGACGGAGAACAGCCGCATGGCGGAACACTGTCAGCTTCCCCGGGCGAAGTCCACCCGAGGCTCGGGGCCCTACCCTTGTCTGCGTGATCGAGAAGCTCGTGGAGCAGATCGAGGGTCGCTTCTCCGAGCTGTCGGAGCAGATGTCTGACCCGGAGGTGATCTCGGACCAGCGGCGCTATGCCGAGGCGGGCCGCGCGTACCGCTCGCTCGAGCGCGCGCACGGACTCGCCCGGCAATGGCGTAGGGCTACCGACGACGCCGCCGGCGCGCGCGAGCTGCTGGCCGAGGACGGCGACGATCCCGAGGTGCGGGAGATGCTCCGCGCATCCGAGGAGCGGTTGGGGGAGCTCGGGGAGGAGATCCGGCTCGCAATGGTGGAGCCGGACCCGAACGACGACAAGGACGTTATCGTGGAGGTCCGGCCCGGCGCGGGCGGGGAGGAGGCGGGCCTCTTCGCCGCCGACCTCTACCGGATGCTCGCCCGCTACGCCGAACGGCGCGGCTTCAAGACCGAGCCGATCGAGATCGGCGAGGGGCACTTCACGTTCGCGGTGAAGGGCCAGGGCGCGTACAGCGTCTTCAAGTACGAGGGCGGCACCCACCGGGTCCAGCGCGTGCCCGAGACGGAGTCGCAGGGCCGGATCCACACCTCCACGGCCACCGTGGCGGTGCTGCCCGAGGCAGAGGACGTGGACGTTCACATCGACCAGAACGACCTGCAGGTGGACGTGTACCGCTCGTCGGGTCCGGGCGGGCAGTCGGTGAACACGACAGACTCCGCGGTTCGGATCACGCACAAGCCGACCGGAGTGGTGGTGTCGATGCAGGACGAGAAGTCGCAGCTCCAGAACCGCGACAAGGCGATGCGGGTGCTCCGCGCTCGCCTGCTCGAGCGCGAGATGGCGGCGCAGCAGGCCGAGGAGGCCGCCGCGCGGCTGGCCCAGGTCGGCACCGGCGAGCGCGCGGAGAAGATCCGCACCTACAACTTCCCGCAGGACCGCGTGACCGACCATCGTGTCGGGCTCACCAAGGGCAACCTGCCCGGCGTCCTCTCCGGCGAGCTCGACGAATTCACCGCAGCGCTCGAGTCGGAGGAGAAGCGCCGGATGCTCGAGGCTGCGGAGCCGGTGGGCGGTTGATCGCGCGCGAGGCCCTCGAGGCCGCCGCGGCTGCGCTCGACGCGGCGGGCTGCATGTCGCCCAGACTCGACGCGGAGCTCCTGATCGCGGACGCCCTCGGCGTCAAGCGCGAGGACCTGTCCGTGGACCCGGACATGGCTATCCCGCCGGCCGCCGCGCGCGTGATCGCCGAGCGCGTGCGCCGGCGCAACGAGCGCGAGCCCGTGGCGTACATCCTCGGCCGCAAGGGCTTTCGCAACATCGACGTGATGGTCGACCGGCGCGTGCTCGTGCCGCGCCCGGAGAGCGAGCTGCTGGTCGAGGCCGCGCTCGACCTGCCGCAGGGCGCGCGCGTCCACGACGTGGGCACCGGATCCGGCGCGATCGCGCTCGCGCTTCTCGACGAGCGCCCCGATCTACACGTGACGGCCTCCGAGGTCTCCCCGGAAGCGGTCGAGGTTGCGCGCGCGAACGCGGCGCGGCTCGGCCTGCCCCTGGAGGTGGAGCTGGCGGACGGCCTGCCGCGGGGTGACTACGACCTCGTGATCGCGAACCTCCCCTACGTGCGCGACGACCGGTGGGACGGGCTCATGCCGGAGATCAACCGCTACGAGCCGCGCGTCGCGCTCACCTCTGGCGCCGACGGGCTCGACGCGATCCGCGAGCTCATCGAGGCGATCCCGTCCGGCACCCGTGTGGCGCTCGAGCACGCGCAGGACCAGGCCGAGGAGATCCGCGAGCTGCTCGACGACGCCGTCTCCTACCCCGATCTCTCGAGCTGGGACCGCATCACCGTCGGCCGCGCGCCGTGAGGCCGGAGGACGTCGAGACCTTCGAGCGCTGCATCGCGGTG
>DASQER010000306.1:0-1755 GCA_035633575.1 Thermoleophilaceae bacterium | reverse complement strand
ATTCACCAGGTCGCCACCCCCCTCCGACGAGGGCACGAAAGTCACGTTGTGAACGCCACACCCCTCACCGCCCGTCGTTCGCTTCGCGGAACGGCGGCGCTGCGCGGAGGCCGCTCCCGCTAGCTTCTCCCGCCATCCGCTATCCCGGCCAGCATCCACGTCGCGCCACGGTCGTCGGGGCCGGTTCATTCGGCACGGCGGTCGCCGTGCTGCTCGAGCGGGCGGGGATCCGTACGACGCTGCTGTGCCGCACCGCCGAGCAGTCGGAGGAGCTCGCGGGGGCGCGCCAGAACGAGCGCTACCTGCCGGGCGTCGACCTGCCGCGTGACCTGAAGGTCCTCGCCCTCGGCGCCCAGCCGGACCAGTTCGCGCGCTCGGACCTCGTGTTCCTGGCGGTCCCGTCCGAGGGGATCGGCGACGCCGTGGCTGAGCTGCGGCGGCTGGGCGTGTCCGAGCGGGCGGGGGTAGTCTCGCTCGCGAAGGGGCTCGTGCCGCCGGACGGGTCGCTGCCGACGGCGCTGCTCGAGGCTGCCTTCGGGCCCGAGCGCGTGGCCTGCGTCGGCGGTCCCGCGCACGCGCGCGAGATGGTCGAGTCCGGGGCCGGGCTCGTGTGCGCGTCGCGTTCCGAGGTGCTCGCTCACCGGGTGGCCGAGGCGTTCCAGAGGTCCGGCGTGGTGTGCGAGGTGTCGGACGACCCGGTGGGGGTCGAGCTCGCCGGCGTGGCGAAGAACGCGGCGGCGGTGGCGGTGGGGGCCACGCAGGCCCAGGGCCTGAACGCTGCCGGCATGGCGGCCGCCGACATCTTCCTCGAGGTGCTCTCGCTGTCCGAGTCGAGCGGCGGCCAGGCGCGCACCTTCGTGGGCCGCGCCGGAACCGGCGATCTCGTGGCGACGGCCCTGGCGCCGCGCTCGCGCAACCGCAGCGCGGGCGAGCTGCTCGCGGAGGGAGTGCCCGCGGCCGAGATCCCCGAGCGCGTCGGGCAGGCCGTGGAGGCGCTCGAGACCGTCCCGGTCCTGGCGCGCGCGATCGAGCGGGCCGGAGTGGCGGCGCCCGTGACGTCCGCGCTCGCGCGCCTGATCGAGGGCACGCTCCCGGTGGACGACTGGGTGGCGCTCGTGCGGGCCAAGCAGCCGCCACCGGCCAGCTTCAGGCGTCCGAGCACCTGGTGGGCGCGGCTGCGGGGCTGGTTCGCGCGCGGCGTTTCGGAGCCCGACGGCTAGACTCGGAGAGGCAATGAAGGCAGACATCCATCCCGAATACGTCCCCTCCCACGTGCGCTGCACGTGCGGCAACGAGTTCTGGACCCGCTCCACCAAGCCGGAGCTGCACGTCGAGATCTGCTCGAACTGCCACCCCTTCTACACGGGCCGCCAGAAGCTCGTGGACACCGGCGGTCGCGTCGAGCGCTTCCGCCGCCGCGCGGCACGCTCGCGGCGCGGCTAGCCGTAGGGCGCAGCGATGTTTTCACCGCAACTCTCGCGCTGCGCGAGCGTTCTCACGACGCATGCGTCGTGGGCTCCAGACAGCCGCTCTCCTCACGGCCGCTCTGGCGGCCGCGCCCCTGCCTGCCCTGGGTGAGGGGCCGCCGGCGTCGGTGAAGCTCGTGGCGTGCTCCATGGAGGAGCACGAGGCGGCGTTCTACGCCCGGATGAGCCTGGTGGACGGCGCCGACAGGATGGCCATGCGCTTCACCCTGCTCGAGCGCTCCGGGGTGGAGGGCTTCAAGCCGGTGACGGCGCCCGGCCTGCGCCGCTG
>DASQER010000305.1:0-4752 GCA_035633575.1 Thermoleophilaceae bacterium | reverse complement strand
CCAAGCACGACGATCCCCCGCCGCTGCGCCTCGTGGGCGAGCGCGTCCGGCGGATAGAAGCCCATCGGCTGCTCGTTCAGCAGCGAGCACAGGAACTCGGGGCCGTAGTGCACGCGCAGCCAGGTGGACTGGTAGGCGAGCAGGCCGAACGCCGCCGAGTGCGCCTTGGGGAAGCCGAAGCCCGAGAAGCCGACGATCTGGGCGTAGACGCGCGCCGCGCCCTCAGGCGTTGCCCCACGCGCCACCGCGCCGTCGAGGAAGCGCCGCTCGTGGGCGCGCATGGCGGCGTCCGAGCGCTTCTTCGACATCGCCCGCCGCAGCCCCTCGGCCTCGCGCACTCCTCCCACGTAGCCGAGGCCGATGCGCACGGCGTTTGGCGCAAGCCGGCGGGCGGCGCCCGCGGCGCAGCGATCGGTTCCCTCCACCCCGCACTCCGCCCCGCTTCGCAACACGCACGGCGGCAGCACCTCAACCCCGCGCCGCTGCGCCTCGTGCACCAGCGTGTCCGGCGGGTAGAAGCCCATCGGCTGCTCGTTCAGGAGCGCGCACAGGAACTCCGGGTGGTAGTGCACGCGCAGCCAGGTGGACTGGTAGGCGAGCAGCCCGAAGGCCGCCGAGTGCGCCTTCGGGAAGCCGAAGCCGGAGAAGCCGACGATCTGGTTCCAGACGGTTTCGGCCGTCGCCCGTGAGGCTCCGCGCTCCGCCGCGCCGGCCAGGAACTTCTCCTCGTAGGCCCGGATCGCGGCCTCCGAGCGCCGCCGGCTCATCGCCCGCCGCAGTCCCTCCGCCTCGCCGGCGCTGAAGCCGGCGAAGGCCATCGCCACCTCGAGCACCTGGTCCTGGAAGACGATCGTGCCGAGCGTGTCGCGCAGCACCGGCTCGAGCAAGGGGTGCTCGTAGGGCACCTCGTAGCCCGGGTCCGCGCGCAGCGCCTTGCGCCGCTCGATGTAGGGGTGCACCGCCCCGCCGATGATCGGCCCCGGCCGCACGAGCGCCACCTGCACGGTGAGGTCGTCGAGCGTCTCCGGCCGGGTCCGCTTCAGCATCTGCATCTGCGCGCGCGACTCGATCTGGAAGACCCCGGTCGTCTCCGCCTCCTGGATGCGCGCGTACACCTCGCGGTCGTCGTAGGGGATGCGGGAGAGGTCGATGCGCTCCCCGCGCACTCGCTCGATCTCGTCGACGCAGCGTTCGACCGCGGACAGCATCCCCAGCCCGAGCAGGTCGATCTTGAGGAAGCCGGCGTCGCCGCAGGAGTCCTTGTCCCACTGCACCATCTGGCGCCCCTCCATCGAGGCCGGCTGCACCGGGCAGAGGTCGATCAGCGGCTGGGTCGAGATGACCATCCCGCCCGGGTGCTGCGACTGGTGGCGCGGCAGCCCCCACGCGTCGTGGGCGAGCTTCACGAGCGCGTCCCAGCGCGGCGAGCCGCCGCGTGGCACGTCGCCCTCGATGTCGTTGTGGTCCTTCCAGGGGTCCACGCTGCGTGCCAGGCGCTCGATCTCGCCCGGCGGCAGCCCGAGCGCCTTGGCGAAGTCGCGCACGGCGGAGCGCACCTGGAAGGTGGAGAAGGCGGCCACCAGCGCGCAGCGGTCGCGCCCGTAGCGGTCGTGCACGCGCGGGATCAGCACGTCGCGGATGTCGCGCGGGAAGTCGAGGTCGATGTCCGGCAGCGCGGTCAGCTCCTCGTTCAGGAAGCGGCCTAGGAGCAGCTCGTTCGCGATCGGATCCACGTGCGAGAGGCCCGTCAGGTAGCAGACGATCGACGACACGCTCGAGCCGCGCCCGCGCCCCGGCGGCAGCAGGCGGCGCGCCGATTCCGGCCCGCCCGCCCCGCCGCGCACCTCCGCGGCCACGTCCCGAGCGAGCTCGAGCAGGTCGCGGTGGAGCAGGAAGAAGCCGGACAGCCCGAGGTGGCGGATCACCCGCAGCTCCTCGTCGAGGCGGGCGGCCGCCTCGGAGCTGCGTCCGTAGCGCTCCTCGAAGCGGTCGCTACAGAGCGCGGCGAGCTTCGAGTCCGCCTGCGGGTCCTCCGAGCCGGGGTAGCGGTAGCCGAGGTCCTCGGTGAGGTCGAAGCCCAGGCGCTCGGCCAGCCGGCCGCTCTCCTCCACCGCGTCCGGGTGCTCGCGGAAGCGCTCCGCCATCCGCTCCGGCGGGGCCAGCACGTGCGAGGAGTTGCCGCGCCGGCTGGGCTCGGTCTCGTCGAGGGTCTTCCCGAGCCGCACCGCCACCATCGCGTCCTGCAGCGCGATCCGCTCGCGCGCGTGCACGTGCACGTTCCCCGTGGCCACGCAGGGCACGCGGAGCCGCTCGGCCAGCTCTGCGAGCAGCCTGTTGCGGCGCCGGTCGTGGCGCCAGAAGGGACGCTGGAGCTCGATCCGGAAGCGCTCGGGGCCGAACACGCGCAGGAGCCGGCCCGCGACCGCCGCGGCCTCCGCGTGGCGGCCGGCCTCCACGCGCGAGGCGACCGCGCCGTCGCGCGCGCAGCCGGACAGGCAGACGAGCCCGGCGGCGTGCGGCTCCAGGTCCTCGAGCGAGATGTGGGGATCGCCGTCGAGCGGGTCCTGCCGGCCGCCGGCCTCGGTCCAGCCCTCGCGCGCCCAGCGGCGAGTGTGCCAGTGCGAGGCGGTGAGCAGGCGGCAGAGGTTCGTGTAGCCCTCGCGGCGCTCGCACAGGAGCGTGAGATGGGTGCCGTCGTCGAGCGTGACCTCGGCGCCCGTGATCGGCCGCACCCCGAGCGGCTTCAGCGCCTGCGCCATCTCCATGGCGCCGTGGAGGCCGTCGTGATCGGTCAGCGCAAGGGCGCCGTGCCCCTGCTCAGCCGCAGCCCCTGCCAGCTCGGCCGGATGAGACGCCCCGTCGAGGAACGAATAGGCCGAGTGGCAGTGGAGCTCGACGTATGGCACGAACACATGTTCGCATATCAAGCAACCCCTTCATGGCGGCGACGGCGCTTTGCCTGGTAGAGCACCTGGTCGGCGCGGGCCACCAGGTGGTCGGGCCTCTCGCCGGGCTCGTAGACCGCCAGGCCGAAGCTGGCCGCGAGCGCCGCGAGCGGCTCGCGCGCGACCTGGGAGACCGCGTCCTGGAGCCGGCGGGTGACTCGCTCGGCGTCGATCTCGTCGGCGCCGGGGAGCACGACGGCGAACTCGTCGCCGCCCAGCCGGTACGCGTCGTCGCGGCGCAGGCAGCCGCGCAGGGCCTCCGCGAGCAGTCGCAGGGCGAGGTCTCCCGCCTCGTGCCCGAGCGTGTCGTTCACCCGCTTCAGGTCGTCCATGTCGCAGAGGATCAGCGCGAAAGCGGCGTCGGGGCGCGCCGCCTCGCGTGCCAGCCGGGCGCGGAAGGCGCGCCGGTTCAGCAGGCCCGTGAGAGCGTCGTGGGTGGCCTCGTGGCGCAGCTTCAGGGCCTGGTCCGCCGACTGGAGGGCGGCCACCGCCTGGTTCGCGAACATCCGCAGCGCCTGGAGGCGCGCCCGCGTGGGCAGCAGGCGGTCACGCGGGTCGTCCACCCAGATGAGGCCGCGGCGGCGGCCCTGCGGCTCGGTCAGCGGGACGATCAGCCAGTGGCGCGACCACGCGTGCGGCCCGCGGCCGTACAGCTCCGAGTGGTGGTCCGGCGGGTTCTGTCCGAGGCGCTCCTCGGCGACCTCTGTGGGCACGAGGTAGCACCCGGCCACCTCGAACTCGTCGGTGAAGAGCGTCGCGAGCGAGTCGAGGGTGATGGCGTTGCTCACCCCGGTCTCGATGTCCCAGCCGCTGGCCGCGGCCGGCGTGAGCGGCATGTCCGCGCGCGGCGCCAGCTCGATCACCACCTTCTCGAACCCGAGTGCGTCGCGGATCCCGTCGCAGACCGTCTGGAGGATGTCGTTCGGGTCGTCCGCCTCGGCCACGCGCGCGGACACCTCGAGGATGCCCTCGAGCATGCGCTGGTGCTGGACGTCGTTGGCGGTGTCCTGCGCCATCCTCAGCGCCAGCGCGGCGTGTCCCGCGATTGCCACCAGGGCGTCGATCTCGTCGTCGCTGGGCCGCCGGCCCGTCTCCGGCTCATCCACGGAGATCACGCCGATCAGAAGGCCCTTGGGATCGCGCAGGGGAACGAACAGCGCGTCCTCCGCCGTCCATGCGTCCGGGTCCTCGCTCGGAGCGATCCTCGGCACGTAGGTCTCGACCGCGAGCCCCTCCCAGTCGAACTCGCCGCCCGGGACGAAGAAGGCCCCGCGCCGGGCGAAGCGCTCGTCGAGCAGCGGCGCCCAGGCGTCCCTCGGGGAGCTCTGGCCGACCAGCTCCGCCACGGAGTCCTCCGATCCGACCGCGGCCGAGGCGAGCATGTCGTCGAAAGCGGGGCGGTAGACGTTCACCACGACCGCGCGGTAGCCGAGCAGCTCGGCGATGGCGCGGCAGACGTCCTCGAGCACGCTCTGGAGGTCGTCCTCGTCGCGCACCAGGGCGGTGCGCTCGAAAATGGCCCCGAGGCGCGCGATGGTGGCGAGCTGGCCGGCCTGCATTACGCGGTCCTCCGGGACCCGAGCGGCACGATCCTGGCCAGCTCGTCGCTTGAGCTCCTGCTCGCAACCGCGGCACAGGCAGCGGCGGCGAGGACCAGCGCGATGCTGGCCTGCACGCGGAGGCTACGGAGGCGGGACACCTGTGTTTCGTATCGGCACCCCCCCTCCCGGACTGAAGCCCCGAATTACCGCAAGGTGCGGACTCGTACGGCGTGCGGGTCCGGCGTGCCGCGCAGGCTGCCGATCCG
>DASQER010000304.1:0-2672 GCA_035633575.1 Thermoleophilaceae bacterium | reverse complement strand
GGCGCCGCGCAAGCAGCGCCACACCGCGAAGCGGATCTGGGAGCGCCTGCGCGATGAGCATGCCGCCGACGTGGCTGAGCGCACGGTCCGTGAGTACGTCCATCGCCGCCGTCGGGAGCGCGGCGAGGGAGTGGAGGCGTTCGTGCCTCAGGTTCACCACGCCGGCATGGAGGCCGAGGCCGACTGGGGCGAGGCGCACGCCGATGTGGGCGGGCAGCGCACCAAGCTCTACCTGTTCCACATGCGCGCCTGTCACTCGGGCGCGGCGTTCGCGATGGTCTTCCCGCATTGCTCCCAGCAGGCGTTCCTGGAGGGCCACGTCGAGGCGTTCGACTGGTTCGGCGGGGTCTTCGGCCTCGTGCGCTACGACAACCTGACGTCGGCGGTCAAGCAGGTGTTGCGCGGGCGCCGGCGGGTGGAGACCGACCGCTTCATCGCGTTGCGCTCGCACTATCTCTATGAGTCGAAGTTCACGATCCCGGGGATCGAGGGTGCGCACGAGAAGGGCGGCGTCGAGGGCGAGGTCGGGCGTTTCCGCCGCCGCCATCTGGTGCCGGTCCCGCAGGTCGCGACGCTCGGCGAGCTCAACGCGCGGATGCTCGCCGGCTGCGACGGCGACCTCGGGCGGCGGATCGTCGGGCGCCAGGAGACGGTCGGCGAGTCGTTTGCCCGTGAGCGTCCGCTGTTGCGTGCGCTGCCGGCCGAGCCGGCGCAGACAGCCGAGGACACGACGCCCCGCGTTGACGCCAAGTCACTGGTCACGATCAAGCAGAACCGCTATTCGGTGCCGGTCCGCCTGGCCGGGCTACGCATCAACGCCCGCGTCGGCGCGCGCGAGATCGAGCTGCGTCACCGCGGCGAGCAGGTCGCGCGCCACGAGCGCCTGCAGGGCCGCTTCGGGACGAGCGCGCAGCTCGACCACTACCTCGAGCTGCTCCAGCGCAAGCCGGGCGCCTTCGAGGGCTCGACGGCGCTCTGGCAGGAGCGCGAGCGCGGCGCGTGGCCGGCTTGCTTCGATGAGCTGTGGGCAGCGATCGCCGGGCGCTACGGCGCCTCGGAAGCCGCCCGTCAGATGGTCGACGTGATCATGCTCGCCCGCGAGCACGGGCCCGCCCAGGCCGAGCTGGCCGTCCGTGGCGCGCTCGCGGCCGGCGCCCACGACGGACGTGCGGTCGGGGTGCTCGCCCGCCGCGCGCAGCGAGCCCACGCGCCGGCGCTCGATGATCTCCCCGATCGCCTCAAGGCGCTGGACTCACCCGAGCCGACGCTGACTGACTACGACCAGCTGCTGAGCGGCGGAGGATCCAGGTGAGCGCCCCGGCGAAGGTCCAGGCGATCGAGGCGCTGATCGAGGCGCACGCCGTCGAGCTCAAGCTGCCGACCGTCCGCCAGCGCTTCCGGGCGCTCGCCGAGGAGGCGCTGCGCGAGCAGCAGACACCGGTCGCCTACCTGGCCGCGCTGCTGGAGGCCGAGGTTGCCGAGCGCGCCGAGCGTCGCGAGAAGAGGCGCCTGATCGACGCGCGGTTCCCCGCCATCAAGCGCCTGGAGGACTTCCGCTTCGACGACAACCCCAACGTCCCCCAAGCGACGATCGCCGCGCTGGCCGAGGGCTCCTGGATCGACGACCGCGAGTCGGTGATCCTCCTCGGCGAGTCCGGGACCGGCAAGACGATGCTCGCCACGGCGCTGGCCGTCTGCGCCTGCCAGCAGGGACGCCGCGTCCGCTTCACCACCCTCGCGGCGCTCGCCAACGAGCTCCAGGAGGCCGACAGCCGCCGCGAGCTCGCCCGCGTCGTCTCCCGCTACGCCCGCACCGAGCTGGTCGTGCTTGACGAACTGGGCTACCTCGCCCTGCCCGAGGGCGCCGCCGAGCTCGTCTTCCAGGTCATCTCAGAGCGCAACGAGCGCGGCTCGCTGATCGTCACCACCAACCTGCCGTTCGGCGAGTGGACCAAGGTGTTCCCCGACGCCCGGCTCGCGAAGGCCGTCGTCGACCGCATTACCCACCGCGCGCACATCATCGAGACCGGGACGGAGTCCTGGCGCTTCCGCCACGGCCTCGCCCGCAACAAGAAAAAGGGAGGTACTTGACCCCCCGGCACGAGCCGCGCCAGTCGCCGTCGCCGCTGCGCCTCGCCCTCCGGGCTCAGCTCCGCGACGACGGCGACCACGCCACTACGACAAGATCAACAGCACAACAACCGACGCGAGGTGGAGCCACTTCAAGCCGCCGCGCCGGGGCCACTGCAAGCCGCCGCTCCGAGGCGGCCTTGGGCGTGTAGCGGGGCTGCCCGGCGGTGAGCTCGAGCCGCCGCAGCTTCTTCCGTGTCAGCGACGGCTGTTGGTAGGCGTAGTCCTGCTCGCGCGTGAGCAGGCACCAGAACAGGCAGGCGAGCTTGCGCGCGGCGGCGACGATCGCGACGGAGTGCCCGCGGCGCACGCGCACGCGCTGGTAGAAGGCGTGCAGCGGGCCGGGCTGGCGGACCGCGGTCCAGCACGCCTCGACGAGCGCGTGGCGGGCCCTGACCGAGCCCTGCTTTGAGATGTGGCCGTGGGTCGCCGGGCCGGGCCCGGACTGGCGCACGCGCGGATCCAGGCCGAGGTAGCCGACGAGCTTGCGCGGGCTCTCGAAACGGTGGATGTCGCCGATCGCGGCGAGGAAGCTCGCGGCG
>DASQER010000303.1:0-3262 GCA_035633575.1 Thermoleophilaceae bacterium | reverse complement strand
TCCTCCTCGGGCGCACCGCCGATCACGAGGTCGATCGCAGAGATGGTCTCGACCGACTTCACGGTGAACTCCTCGTCGTCGGCCTCCGGGAGCGGAACCGCCGGCTCAGGCTCGAACTCGGCCTGCGCGGCGACCACGTCGCGCGCGAGCTCCTCGAGCGAAGGCGTAGAGACATCCGGAAGCGTCTCCTCGACCGGCTCGTCCTCCAGGACCGGCTCCTCCTCCGCGACCGGCTCGGCCGGCTCGGCTGAGGGCGGGTCGAACGGGCGCATCTCCGGCATGGCGGGCGCCTCGGGCGCGGCCAGGTCCGCGATCGTCGCGGGCGCGGCGGGGCGCGAGGGAAGCGTGATCGTGGGGGTCGCCACGTCGGGAGTGGCCACCTCCGCCTCGGGAACCTCCTCGGGAACCTCCTCGGGAACCTCCTCGGGAACCTCCTGGGGAGCCTCCTCGGGAGCCTCCGCGACGGGCTCGGCCGGGGGCGGCGGCGCGTAGGCCGGAGCCGAGGCGTCGACGACGATCGTGCCGGCGGCCAGGTCGCCCAGCCGCTGGCGGCGCTGGCCGGTGGCCAGCATCACGATCAGCCCGACGATGTAGCCGCCCACGCCGTCCACGACGCGCAGCAGGGTCCGCACGGCGATCTCGCGCATGCCGGCCGGGCGGCCGTCGGCGCGCACCACGCGTAGCTTCATGAGCTTCTTGCCCAACGTCTGGCCGCCGCCGGACTCGAGGGCGAAGTAGTAGTAGAGCGTCCAGCCCAGGATCACGGCGCCGAGCGCCCCCTGGACGTCGCCGCGGTCGCCCGAAAGCGCATCGCCGGCGAAGAGGATCGCCACGGCGCCGGCGACGACGATTGCGAGGTCCACGAGGGCCGCCAGAACGCGGCGGTTGTCGAGCTTCGGACCCATGACTGGAGCTGCGGATGCCTGTGCGATCGCGTTCATCAAGTTCACCATCGGCACGTCGCGCCACGAATTTAGGCCTGAAGGGCATGATCCTGCACGTGGAGCGGGTGGCGGTGATCGACATGGGCTCGAACTCGTGGCGCCTCGTCGTGTTCGGATACGAGCCCGCAACCCCGTGGTGGAGCCTCGTCGACGAGATTCGCGAGGCGGTCCGCATCGGGGCCGGCATGGGCGAGGAGGGCGTGCTGCGGCCCGAGCGCGTGGACCGGGCGCTGCACACCGCGGCGGTCTTCTCCGCCTTCTGCCGCGCCACCGGCGTGGAGCAGGTGGTGGCCGTCGCTACCAGCGCCATCCGCGACGCGAAGAACGGCGACGAGCTGCTCGAGGAGATCAGCCGCACCACCGGCCTCGAGGCGCGCGTGATCAGCGGTCGCGAGGAGGCCCGCTACGGCTGGCTCGCGATGGCCAACTCCACCACCATCGAGGACGGCTTCGGCCTCGACATCGGCGGCGGCAGCATCCAGGGGCTGCGGATCGAGCGCCGGCGGCTCGCGGACGCGCAGTCGCTTCCGCTCGGCGCGGTGCGGGTGAGCGAGCGCTTCCTCCCGGACGAGACGGCGAGCGCGAAGGGCATGAAGGCGCTTCGCAAGCACGTGGCCGGCGAGCTCGAGGCGCTCGGCTGGTGGAGCGGGGGCGGGCGCATCGTTGGCATCGGCGGCACCATCCGCAACCTCGCGGCGGCGGCGATGAAGCGGCTCGACCTCCCCGACATCGACGTGCAGGGCTTCGCGCTGACGCGCGACGCGCTCGAGGAGCTGGTCGAGGAGCTGGCCGCCCGGCCCGCCTCGAAGCGCTCCGCCGTGAAGGGCATCAAGTACGACCGCGCCGACGTGATCCTCGGCGGCGCGCTCGTCCTCGCCGCCGCGATGGACGAGGGCGGGTTCGACTCGATCGAGGTGACCGAGGCCGGTCTGCGCGAGGGCATCTTCTTCGAGCGCCTGCTGGGAGAGCGGGAGCTGTTCGAGGACGTGCGCGCCGAGTCCGTCGAGAACCTCGCCCACCGCTTCGAGCACCACCGCGAGCACGACCTGCACGTGTGGACGCTCTCGCGCGCGATGTTCGACGGCCTCGCGTCCGCCGGCCTCCACGATCTGGGCGACGCAGAGCGCGAGCTCCTGTGGTCGGCGTGCCTCCTCCACGACATCGGGGTGTCCGTGAACTACGACGACCACCACCGCCACTCCCACTACCTGACCCTCAACGCCGGCCTGCCCGGCTTCACGCCGCGCGAGCTGATCCTGATCGGCCTGATCGCGCGCTACCACCGCAAGGGCGCGCCGGACGCGTCCGAGCTGGGCGACCTCGCCCAGCCGGGAGACGAGGATCGCCTGCGGGTCCTGTGCGGCGTCATCCGCCTGGCCGAGCAGCTCGAGCGCAGCCGCGACCGCGCGATCACGGACGTGCGCGTGTCGGCGAACGGCGGTGGAGTGACCCTCGAGGCGGCCACCGACCCGGCGCTCGACGCGACCGTCCCGATCTGGGCCGCGCGCCGCAACGCCGACCTGCTCGCCGAGGCGCTCGGCCGCCCGGTGGAGATCTCCGGCTAGGCGCGGTCCACGGCGAGAACGCCTGCGTCACGACGGGTCTACGCCAGGCGGGTCTCGAGCACGCCGAGCTGCGGCGAGCTGATGATGACCTCGTCGCCCGGCTTTAGCCACACCTTCGGGTCGCGCAGGCTCCCCACCCCGGCCGGCGTGCCCGTGGAGACCACGTCGCCCGGCTCGAGCGTCATCAGCTTCGACAGGTACGCCACCAGCGCGGGCACCGAGTGGACGAGGTCGGCCGTGGAGCTCTTCTGCATCAGCTCGCCGTTCAGCGTGAGCTCGATCTCGATCTGGTCGTGTGGCCCGGCCTCCTCGGGGGTCACGAGCGCGGGGCCGCAGGGCGCCGCCCCGTCGAAGGTCTTGCCGGGCATCCACTGCGGCGTCTTGAACTGGTAGTCGCGCGCCGAGAGGTCGTTCAGGAGCGTGTAGCCCGCCACGTGCTGCAGCGCCTCCTCCTCGGGCACGTCCTTGCAGCGGTCCTTGATCACGAACGCGACCTCCGCCTCGTAGTCCACGCGCTCGCTCCACGGCGGCAGCGGGACGGTTGCGCCGGGCGCCGCCAGCGCATTGCGGAACTTGGCGAAGAAGGTGGGCGTCTCGGGCGGCTCCTTGCCGTGCTCCTCCGCGTGCGCGCGGTAGTTCAGCCCGATGCAGAGGATCTTCCCCGGGCGGGAGACCGGCGGGAGCAGGTGGATCCCGTCCACGGGCACGCCCTCGTCGCCCTCGACCGGCTCGACCTCGTCGAGCAGCCCTCCC
>DASQER010000302.1:0-3412 GCA_035633575.1 Thermoleophilaceae bacterium | reverse complement strand
GAGCGCACGCGGGGTGGTGCGCAGGTCCGCGCCGGTCACCCAGATCACGGCGCCTCCGCGCGGGCCGAGCACCCCGCTCGCGGGGGCGGCGCCCGCCTCGACCAACGCCAGGCGGGCGTGGACCCCCGGCCAGGCGCCGAGGTCGTGGCCGATGTCGATCGGGCGGCGGTCGCCCGGGAGCAGCACGGCGCACCCGTCCCTGCGAGCCAGCCAGACGCACAGGGACGCCGCGGCGCGCACGGCCATGTCGAGCGCCTCTTCGCTGGCGGGGGCCGTCGCGTCCATCACGACGAGCGGGGCGGAGTCGAGCTCCGCTACCAGCCGGCGCTCCAAAATCTCGCCGTGGCGGGCCACGGTCGGCCAGTGGATGCGCGACGCCGGCGCCCCCTCGCGGTAGGGGCGCAGCCCGTCGATCTCCAGCTCCGCCGCGGACGCATCGAGGCGCCGTCCCGACAGGCTCGGCTCGGCGCCGAGGCCGGCCTGGGCGCCCGCCCCCGAGCCGCCGCTGCCGGGCGCGGTCACCGGCTCGACGCGCGGCAGCACGAGCACCTCCTCCCCGCCCTCGCCCTGGAGCTCGCGCGAGAAGAGCCTCAGCGGATCGCGGATCACGAGCAGCTCCGGCTCGAGCACGCGCCGGCCGCGCCGCGAGAAGCGGACGTTGATCCGCAGCTTGCGCGACCAGCGCCCCGCCACTGGCACGGGCCAGCCGAGCAGCGGCTCGAGCAGCTCGCCTCCCGGCGGCGGCAGCACGCCGCTCCTGACCTCCACGCGCAGCGGGTAGGGCTCGTCCTCCGCGACCGTGTGCGGCCCCGCCACGCGCGTGACCGTCGCCCCGCGGGCCGCGAGCAGGACCCATGTGACGGCGCCGGCCGCCAGCAGCACGAGCCCGACGCCGGGCACGTACAGCGAGGCCGTGTCGAAGGTTGCTCCGGCCAGGCACAGCGCCACTCCGAGCAGCGCCGTGAGCAGTGGACGGAGCATCAGCCGCTCAGAGCGCGGGAACCCGCTCCAGCGCGTCGCGGACCACCGCGCCACGCTCGTCGGAGCCCGCGCCCGGAGCGAGCAGCAGGCGGTGTGTGAGGACGGCGCCGGCGAGCTTCTGGACGTCGTCCGGCAGCGCGTGGTCGCGGCCGTCGAGCGCCGCGAAGGCCTTCGCGGCGCGGAAGAGCATCAGGCCGGCACGCGGGCTCGCGCCCAGGTCCACACGCGGGTCCGCGCGCGTGGCGTCGAGGATCGAGACGACGTAGTGGCGCAGCGCGTCGCTGCCGTGCACGGCGGCGGCGGCGGTCTGGGCGGCGAGCACCCCGGCCACGTCGGCCACCGGCTCGAGGTCGAGCACGCGGTCGCTCGCGGCGTGGTCGAGGAGCATCTGGCTCTCCTGCTCCGCAGAGGGATAGCCGAGCGAGACGCGCACCATGAAGCGGTCGAGCTGCGCCTCGGGCAGCGGGTAGGTGCCCTCGTACTCGACCGGGTTCTGCGTCGCCACCACGATGAACGGCCGGGCCAGCTCGTGCGTGTGCTTGTCCACGGTCACGTGGACCTCCTGCATGCACTCGAGGAGGCCGGACTGCGTCTTCGGCGAGGCGCGGTTGACCTCGTCCACCAGCACCACGTTCGCGAACACGGGACCGGGCCGGAACTCGAAGCGGTTCTCGCGCTGGTTGTAGACGTTCGTGCCCACGACGTCCGCCGGCAGCAGGTCCGCGGTGCACTGGATGCGCGCGTAGTCGGCCTCGAGCGAGCGGGCGAGCGCGCGCGCCAGGGCGGTCTTGCCGACGCCCGGGTAGTCCTCGATCAGGACGTGCCCCTCGGCGAACAGCGCCACGAGCACGTCGCGGATCACGTGGTCGGGAGCCTTCACTGCGCGGGCGATGTTCTCCCGCAGGCGGGCTCCCAGCTCGGCTACCTGCGACGGGTCGAGCTCAGGGACGGTCGCCATGCACCACCATGGTAGGGGGTACGCAGCTCAGGCTTGGGTGGGTTCCTCGGAGTGCGTCAGCTCGCGCACGGCGGCCTCGGGGTCGGACGCCCGCATGAGCGCCTCGCCGATCAGCACGGCGTCCACGCCCACCTGCTCGAGCTCGTCAATCTGCCCGCGGTGATGGATGCCCGACTCGGACACGACCACCTTCCCCGCCGGGACGTCGGCGAGCAGGTCGAACGTGCGCTGGATGTCGACGCTGAAGTCCTCGAGGTTGCGGTTGTTGATGCCGATCACGTCGCAGTCGAGCTCGAGCGCGCGCTCGAGCTCGTCGTCGTCGTGGATCTCGACGATGGCGTCGAGGTCGAGCTCGCGCGCCTGCCCGTAGAGCGAGGCGAGCTCGGACGGGTCGAGCGAGCCGACCACGAGCAGCACGGCGTCCGCGCCCGCCAGCTTGGCCTCGTAGAGCTGGTAGGGGTCCACGGAGAAGTCCTTCCGCAGAAGCGGCAGCTCCGTGGCCGCGCGCGCCTCGCGCAGGTCCGCCAGCGAGCCGCCGAAGTGGGCCTCCTCCGTCAGCACCGAGATCGCCGCCGCCCCTCCGCGCTCGTAGGCCCGGACGAGGTCCGCGCAGCTGGTTCCCTCCCGGATGGCACCCGCAGACGGCGAGCGGCGCTTGTGCTCGGCGATCAGCGAGGTGCCGGGACGCGACAGCGCCTCGGCGAAGGGACGCCCCTCGCGGCCGGTCTCGACCTGGGCCTGAAGCTCGGAGAGAGGGTGCTCGCGCTTGCGCCGCTCGAGCGCCTCGCGGGTCGCATCGACCAGGGCGTCCAGGCGCGCGTTCACGAGCTCGTGGCCTCCAGCCACCGCTCGAGCACGCCGGCCGCCGCGCCGGAGTCGATCGACTCCTCTGCCCGGCGCACGCCCTTGGCGAGCGAGTCCGCCCGGTCCGCCACGTAGATCGCGGCGCCGCCGTTCAGGACGGCGAGCGAGCGCTCCGTGCCCTGGCCGCCGGCGAGGACGTCGCGGAGCACCCTGGCGTTCTGCTCCGGCGTTCCGGCCCCGACTGCGCCGTCGGGCGCAGGCTCGAGGTCGACCTGCTCGGGAGTCACGTCGTAGCCAGTCAGCCGGCCGTCTCTCAGCTCGACCACTCGGGTCGCCCCGGAGACCGAGAACTCGTCCAGGCCATCGGCGCTCGACACTACCAGGGCCCTTTCGCCCCCGAGCTCGCCCAGCGCGGCCGCCATCGTCTCGAGCTTGCCCGGGTCGGAGACGCCGATCACCTGCCGGCGCGCGCCCGCCGGATTCGTGAGCGGGCCCAGAAGGTTGAAGATGGTCCGCACGCCCAGCTCCTGGCGGACCGGCATGACGTGCCTGAAGGCGGGGTGGTGCCTCGGCGCGAACATGAAGCCGAAGCCGAGCTCGCGGATGCACTCCGCCACCGCGCCGGGCTCGAGGTCGATGCGCCCGCCCAGGGCCTCGAGCACGTCGGCC
>DASQER010000301.1:0-7881 GCA_035633575.1 Thermoleophilaceae bacterium | reverse complement strand
TTCGTCTTCTACTTCTTCAGCCGCGCCGCCGCGCTGGTGCACCTCGCGATCATGGCCGCGGCCTACGCGCTGGCGCTCGTGGAGGAGTCGCCGCCGGAGAACCCGCTCGACGGCTGGCTCGCGACCGTGGCGACCCTGCTCTTGGCCGGCGTGTTCGTCTCCATCGTGCGCGACCGGCTCGCCGCGCTGATCGCCGGCCTCAGCGAAGCGGCGCACCGCGACCCGCTCACCGACCTGCTCAACCGCCGCGGCTTCCAGAACGTGTTCGACATGGAGCTCGAGCGCGCCCGCCGCGCCGGCCAGCCGCTCAGCCTGATCGTCGGCGACCTCGATCACTTCAAGCGCGTGAACGACGCACGCGGTCACGCGGCGGGGGACGCCGTGCTGCGGCGCGTGGCCGACGCCATCCGCGGCGCAAAGCGCGGCTTCGACAGCGCCGCGCGCGTGGGCGGCGAGGAGTTCGCGGTCCTGGCGCCCGACTCCGACGAGCACGGCGCGTACATGCTGGCCGAGCGCATCCGCGCCGCCGTGCACGAGGCCTTTGCCGACCAGGAAGACGCTTCCCTCACGATCAGCTTCGGGATCTCCACGCACCCGCTCCACGGGCAGTCGGCCGACGGCCTGCTGCGCACGGCCGACCAGGCGCTCTATGCGGCGAAGCGCCTCGGCCGCAACCGCTCCGTTATCTCGAGCGCCGAGGTGCCGGGCATCCTCGCCCGCGGGTCTCGCTCGGCAAACGGCGACACGCAGGTGGAGCTCGGGGCCCTGCTGAACCTCGCCGAGGCGCTCGACGTGCGCGACTCCGGTAGTTCCACCCACTGCCACCGCGTCGGGCGCTTCGCCGAGCTCACGGCTCGCGAGCTGGGCCTGCCGCCCGAGGCCGTCGAGCGGGTGCGGCTCGCGGGCATCCTGCACGACTTGGGGCACGTCGCGCTGCCCGACTCCGTGTTGTCGAAGCAGGGTCCGCTGACCGACGACGAGTGGGCATGGGTGCGCGCCCACCCGGCGATCGGCGCGCGCATGGTCGAGACCACGGAGTACGAGGACATCCGCTCCTGGATCCTCTTCCACCACGAGCGCCCGGACGGCCACGGCTACCCGGAGGGCCGGCGCGGCGAGGAGGTGCCGCTCGAGTCCTCCATCATCGCCGTGGCGGATGCCTACGAGGCGATGATCAGCGAGCGCCCGTACCGAGCGGCGCTCCCTCTCAAGGATGCGGCGGACGAGCTGCGGCGCGAGTCGGGGCGGCAGTTCCGCGCCGACGTCGTCGAGGCGCTGCTCCAGGCCGTCTGAACGCAGAGCCCCCCCTCAAGGGAAAGCACCCTCAGGTCGATAACCAAGGGGAAATGGAGCCAGTAAGCACCCTCGCTCCGCTTCTCCCGACGGTCTGCGCCCTGGCGCTGGCCGGCCTCGCCCTGCACCAGCGCCGGCGCATCGCCGGCCTGCGCGCGCGCATCTCCGACGCCGCCCGCACCGACCCGCTCACGGGGCTGCTGAACCGGCGCGCCCTCGAGGAGGTGCTCGTGCTCGAGCTCGAGCGCACGATCCGCTCCGGCCGGCCGCTCTCGGTGGTCGTGGGCGATCTCGATTCCTTCGCCGCCGTGAACGAGCGCCAGGGCCACGCCGCCGGCGACTGCGCCCTCCAGCAGGTGGCCGGCGACTGCATCAAGTGGAAGCGGCGCATCGACCAGGTGGCCCGCATCGGGGGCGAGGAGTTCGCCCTGCTGCTGCCGGAGACCGACGAGCGCGGCGCCTTCATCGTGGCCGAGCGCCTGCGCCGCGCGACCCACCGCACCTTCGCCGACGCGCCAGTGCCGTTAACGATCAGCTTCGGGGTCGCGAGCAGCCCCGAGCACGGGAGCGACGCCGTGGGCCTGCTGCGCGCCGCGGACCGCGCCCTTGCGGCCGCCAAGGACCTCGGCAGCGACCGCACGGTCATCTACAGCGACGAGGTGGCGCGCACGCTCGCGCAGGTGGGCGGCCATGCCGCCGGCGAGCTGCAGCTCGCCACGGTGATCGCGCTCGCCGAGGCGCTCGACATCCGCGACACCGGCACCGGCCAGCACTCCCACACCGTTGGCCGCTACGCCGACCTGATGGCGCGCGAGCTCGGGTTCGAAGAGAGCCACATCGAGCGAGTCCGGCTCGCGGGCGTGCTGCACGACATCGGCAAGATCGGAATCCCCGACAGCGTGCTCTCGAAGCCCGGACCCCTCGACGCGGACGAGTGGCAGGAGATGTACACGCATCCGGAGATCGGCGCGCGCCTGCTGTCGCGACCCGAGTTCGACGACCTGCGGGCCTGGATTCTCGCCCACCACGAGCGGCCGGACGGCATCGGCTACCCGTACGGGCTGAGCGGTGAGGACATCCCGGTCGAGGCCGGCATCCTCGCCGTCGCAGACGCCTACGAGGCGATGACCGCCGACCGGGTCTACCGGCCGGCGCTCGGCGAGGAAGTCGCGCGCGCCGAGCTGGAGGCGGGGGCGGGCAGCCAGTTCGAGGCCGCCGTCGTCGCCGCGTTCCTGCGCGCGCTCGACGCGGGTCGGGCGCGCCGCCTGCGTCGCGTCGGCTGAGGGCGCCCAGGGCGACGAGCCAACTGTCACAAAGTAGTCACAAAGTCCTCTGCTCATGTAGCCTTCAGCGCCCCGGGTAGAGAGCACATGCGCCGCCCGCCCCGCGCTCCCCCGGACACCTCTTGACGACCCACGCTTTGAGAGCATCCGATACCCCCATGCCGATGCGCGTGATGCGGTACCTGGATCTTGCTGTGCTCGCGCTCGCGCTGCCGATCTTCCTGGCGGCGGGCCTGCCGCTCGCCGGCTGGGCCGGCGCGGCGTTCGGATGGCTGCTCCAGCGCGGGATTCAGCACCTGATCGAGCAGCGTGCCCGCGCGTCTGACGATCCGCGGACGGTCGCGGGCCTCTTGACCGGCAGCATGATCGCCCGCTCCTGGCTCGTGGCGGGCTCGATCTTCGTGGTCGGGCTGGGCGAGCGGGAGGCGGGCCTTGCCGCCGCGATCCTCGCGATCACGCTCTTCACGTTCTACTTCACCAGCCAGATGCTGACCCGGCCGTTCGGGGAGAAGGCGTGAGCAGGACCGCCAAGATCTGGATCGGCGTGCTCGTCTGGCTCGCGATCGCGGTGCTGCTCTTCGCGATCTTCGGAAGCGACGGCAAGAACGAGGCGTTCGCGCCGCAGGACGAGTTCAAGCTCGAGCCCTGGATCAAGCTCGAGATCGCCGGGATCGACATGTCGTTCAACAAGGCGGTCCTCTACCTGATCCTTGCCTGTGCGCTCACCGCGGGCACGATGATCTACATCGCCAAGCGGATGCAGGACCGCCCGAATCGCGTCCAGACGATCGTCGAGGGTGCCTACGACCTGACCTACACGCAGATCGCCAAGCGCAACATGCCAAGCGCGGCCGCGGCGAAGTACTTCCCCCTCGTGGCCACGCTCTTCTTCTTCATCTGGTTCTCGAACATGCTCGGCTACATCCCGCTGCCGGTAAACGACCACGAGAAGATCGGCATCTTCGGCCTGGAGTTCCCCTCCTTCGCGCTCTACGCGGCCACCGCGAACCTTTCGATCCCGCTGGTGCTCACGCTCACGGTGTTCATCGCCTATCAGATAGAGGGCGTTCGCAGGAACGGCCCGATCAAGTACGTGAAGGGCTGGCTGCCCGCGGGCGTGTCGGGGCCCGCCGCCGTGCCGATCTTCTTCATCGAGGTCATCTCGCAGTTCATGCGGATCATCTCGCTGTCGGTCCGACTGTTCGCGAACATCCTGGCCGGCCACCTGTTGATCCTCTTCATGGGCGGCGGGCTCGCCGTGCTGCTGGGGATCGCGGCGCTCGGCTGGATCACGCTGCCTGTCGCGGTCGCGTTCTTCATGCTCGAGGTGGGTCTGATCGCCACCCTGCAGGCCTTCATCTTTGCCACGCTCACGTCCATCTACTTCGGCGAGGCAAGCGCCGGAGGCCACTGAGGAGGACCCATGGACCTTGCAGCACTGATCCCCATTGCCCAAGCGGTCGACCCGAACCCCGGCCTCAAGTCGATCGCCCTCGGCGTCGGCGCCGGACTCGGCACCATCGGACCCGGCATCGGCGTGGGCTACATCTTCGGCAAGGTGATCGAGTCGGTCACCCGCCAGCCGGAGATGCGCGAGGAGATCACGAGCATCCAGTGGCTCGGCTTCGCGCTCACGGAGGCCATCGTCTTCTACGCGTTCATCTTCGGCCTGATCGCGTTCTTCCTCTAAGTGATCGAGCTAGGCGACATGCTCGTCCTGGCCCAGGCCGAGGAGGAGGGCGGCGGCAGCTTCCTGGTCAGCCCGGGCCTCGGGCTGATGATCTGGACGCTGCTCGCGTTCGGCATCACGCTCTACCTGCTCAACAAGCTCGCCTTCCCGCGCATCGCCGAGGCACTCGACCGGCGCCGCCGGGCGATCGACGAGTCGATCGAGTCGGCCCAGCGGGCGAAGCAGGAGGCGGACTCGCTGCTCGAGGAGTACCGCGCCCGGCTGCGCGAGGCCCGCGAGCAGGCCGAGGACATCGTGGTCCGCGCCCGCAAGGCGGCGGAGAAGCTAGCCGACGAGACGAAGGCGGAGGCCTCGAAGCAGCGCGAGGAGCTGCTCGCCGGGGCCCGCCGCGACATCGAGCATGAGACGCGCCGTGCGCTCGACGAGATCCGCACAGAGGTCGCCGACCTCACCCTCCTCGCGACGGAGAAGGTCACGCGCAAGTCGCTCACGCCGGAGGATCACCGCCGGCTGATCGAGGAGGCGCTCGGCGAGGTCGACTTCTCGACGCTCGCCGGCAAGGAAGGGAACGGGCGCTAGCGCCATGGAAGAGATCGCCGAGGTCTACGCGCGCTCGCTGTTCGAGGTCGCCAGGGAGCACGACGCCCTCGACCGCGTGCGCGACGAGCTCGGCGAGTTCGCGGAGGCGCTCAGCGAGGAGCGCAACCTCCAGGTGTTCCTGTTCTCGCCCTACTTCTCCTCGGAGGAGAAGAAGGACGGCGTCCGCAAGATCGTCAGCGACGCGGACGAGCGGCTCGTGAACTTCCTCGAGCTGCTGGCCGAGCGCCACCGCATGCCTGCGCTGTTCCGCATCAAGCGCGAGTTCGACTCGCTTTGGGCGGAGGAGAACAAGCTCCTGCCGGTGACCGTGACGAGCGCGGTGGAGCTCGACGAGGGCCTGGTGGACGAGATCGGCAAGCGCATCGAGGAGCAGACCGGCCGCACGGTCGAGCTGTCCGCGAACGTCGACCCCGACCTGCTCGGGGGTTTGATGGTCCGTGTCGGGAACATGGTCCTGGACGCAACCGTGCGCAACAGACTTGAACGACTACGCAAGCAGGTCGCGAAGGCGGCCTAAGGAGATCCAGACGTGCAGATCAAGCCAGACGAGATCACCAGCATCCTCAAGAGCCGCATCGAGGGCCTCGAGGACGGCGGCGCCGACCTCTCCGAGGTGGGCACGGTCCTGTCCGTAGCGGATGGCATCTCGCGCGTCCACGGCCTCGACAACTGCATGTCGATGGAGCTCCTGGAGCTGCCGCACGACGTGACCGGCCTCGCGCTGAACCTCGAGTCCGACAACGTTGGCGCAGTGCTCTTCGGCCCCTGGGACAAGATCGAGGAGGGCGACGAGGTCAAGCGCACCGCCCGCCTGCTCGAGGTGCCCGTCGGCGAGGAGCTGCTCGGCCGCATCGTCGACCCGCTCGGCCGGCCGCTGGACGGCAAGGGCGACATCAGCACCGACCAGACGCGGCCCGCCGAGTACAAGGCGCCGGGCGTGGTCTCGCGCCAGCCGGTGAAGGAGCCGATGCTCACCGGCATCAAGCCCATCGACGCCATGACGAACATCGGGCGCGGCCAGCGCGAGCTGATCATCGGCGACCGCCAGACCGGCAAGACGTCGATCTGCATCGACACGATCATCAACAACAAGGACAAGGACCTGTTCTGCGTCTACGTCGCGATCGGGCAGCGCATGTCCACCGTGGTCGAGGTGGCCCAGCAGCTCGACGATCACGGGGCGCTCGACAACACGGTGATCGTGGCCGCCCCTGCGGACGAGGCCGCGCCGATCAAGTTCCTCGCCCCCTACGCGGGCGCCGCCATCGCGGAGCACTTCCTCTACAACGGCCAGCACTCGCTCGCGATCTACGACGACCTGACGAAGCACGCGTACGCGTACCGGCAGATGTCGCTGCTGTTGCGCCGCCCGCCGGGCCGCGAGGCGTACCCGGGCGACGTCTTCTACCTGCACTCGCGCCTGCTGGAGCGCTCGGTGAAGCTCTCCGACGATCTCGGCGGCGGCTCGTTCACCGCGCTGCCGATCATCGAGACGCAGGCCGGAGACGTGGCGGCGTACATCCCGACCAACGTCATCTCGATCACCGACGGCCAGATCTTCCTCGAGGCGGACCTGTTCCGCTCGGGCGTGCGGCCGGCCATCAACGTGGGCATCTCGGTGTCGCGCGTGGGCGGCTCGGCGCAGACCACGCCGATGCGGAAGGTGGCCGGCAAGCTGCGGCTCGAGCTCTCGCAGTACCGCGAGCTCGAGGCGTTCGCGCAGTTCGGCTCGGACCTCGACGCCGACACGCAGGCCACCCTCAGCCGCGGCGCCCGGCTCGTGGAGGCTCTCAACCAGGAGGAGCGCCACCCCTGGCCGGTCGAGGACCAGGTGGCCGCCATCTACGCCGGAACCGGCGGCTACCTCGACCGCATCAAGGCCGAGCGCGTGCGCGAGTTCCTCGACTCCCTGCTCCAGCGCCTGCACGCCGAGAAGGAAGAGCTGATGGGCAAGATCGCCGACGGCGACTGGGACGACTCGATCGAGTCCGAGCTGGGTGACGCGATCGCCGAGGCCATCGACGACTTCGGCCCCGACTTCGACGCCGAGGGCAACCCGCTCGAGGAGGGTGAGTCCGACCGCATCAGGTCCGAGGAGCGCGAGAAGAAGGCCCGCACCGACGAGGGCCGCGCGGCGTCCGAGGACGGCGACGGATCGGACGGCGACGAAGAGTCGGGCGGCGACGGCGACGGCGACGACGGCAACGGCGACGAGGACGCGGAGGCCGCGGAGCAGGAGACGGCCAAGGCCTAGTCGCGCATGGCGAACCTGAAGGACATCCGCGGCCGCATCGCGTCGGTCAAGAACATCCGCAAGATCACGCGCGCGATGGAGATGGTCGCCGCCGCGCGCCTGCGCCGCGCGGAGCAGCGGATCGAGCACCTGCGCCCGTACGCCGACGCGCTTCGGCGCATGACCGCGCGCGCCTCCCAGGCGGCCGAGAACATCCCGAACCTGCCCATCCTCGAGGAGAAGGACGAGGTGAACACCGTCGGGATCCTCCTGATCACCGGCGACCGCGGGCTCGCGGGCCCGTTCAACTCGCAGATCATCCGCGCTGGCAACCGCCGGCTCCGCGAGCTGCGAGACGATGGCAAGGAGGTGCTCTGGTACGCCGTCGGGCGCAGGGGCGTCTCGTCGCTCCAGTTCCGAAACTTCGAGCTCGACGCGTCCTGGACGGGATTCACCGACAGGCCGTCCTTCGCCGACGCACGCGCGGTGGCCGACGGCCTCGCCTCCGCCTACGTTGACGACAAGGTCGACCGGGTCGAGGTCTTCTACAACGGCTACATCTCGCCGGTGAACCAGGAGGTTCGCCACGAGACGCTCCTGCCGCTGCAGCAGGCCGACGTGATCGACGAGGACGAGCACGATGCCGAGGACGAGAACGGCGAGGGCACGGAGGAGAACATCCACTCCCGCGCCCTCTGGATCTACGAGCCGGACCCCGAGGAGATCCTCGCCCGGCTCGTGCCGGACTACGTCGAGATCTCGATCTACAGGGCGATGCTCGA
>DASQER010000300.1:0-8138 GCA_035633575.1 Thermoleophilaceae bacterium | reverse complement strand
GAACTCGAGCGCGTTCACGAGGTAGATCCGCACCAGCTCGCCGCGCCTGACCCGGACCGGCCGGTGCACGTACTCGAAGGCGACCGTGTTGACCGCGTAGACCTCGTTGGAGCGGTCGAAGTTCGTGTCGAACCCGTTCATGACCATCACGAGCTCGTCCGCCGGCGGGCGGCCGTCCTTCGGATCGATGATGAACGCGCCGTAGAGCCCCTTCGCGATGTGCTCGGCGAGCGGCATCGAGTGGCAGTGGTAGAGGTGCAGGCCGAACGGCGTGGCGTCGAACTCGTAGGTGAAGGACTTCCCCGGCGCGATGTCGCCCGCGCCGACGCCCGGCACCCCGTCCTGTGACGACGTGTGGATGCCGTGGAAGTGGATCGTGTGCGGGTGCTTCGAGCCGTTGGTGAAGTGGATCCGCAGCCGCTCGCCCTCGCGGGCGCGCAGGGTCGGGCCGGGCACGCGCTCGTTGTATGCCCAGGCGGCGTACCTGACGCCCGGCGCCACCTCGATCTCCTTCTCCTCGGCCACGATCTCCCACTCGCGCACGCCGCCCACGAGCCGGCCCTCGTCGAAGTCGCGCAGGATCTCCTGCGGGTCGAAGCCGTTCGTGCGCGGGTCGACGCGGCCCATCGCGCCGGCGTGGCCCGGCCCGAGGTGGGCCGCCGAGCCGGTCACGTGGTGCTCGGCCGCGGCGGCATCGCTGCCGTGGAGCCCCTGGTGGGGGATCAGCTCGTGCAGCACCGGAAGCGCCGCCCCGGCCGCCGCCGCGCCGCCCAGCAAGCGTCGCCTGGAAAGTTTGCCCTGCCCTAGTTTCATGATTAGTCGTGCCTAAAAGTACACTAGTGGCGTGATGACCACCAGTGACTACGAGCTCGTCACCGAGTCGGCCGGGCTGGTCGACCGCTCCGACCGCGCGAAGTTCCTCGTGCGCGGCGGCGACGCGGCCGACTTCCTCCAGGGCCAGGTGAGCAACGACGTGGAGGCGCTCGAGCCCGGCAGCGGCTGCTACGCCACGGTCCTGTCGCACAAGGGGAAGCTGCGCAGCGACCTGCGCATCCTGCGCGGCGAGGACTGGTTCTGGCTCGACACCGAGGCGATCGGCCACGCGGTCCTGGCTCACATGCTGCGGACCTACTCCCTGGGCCGCGACGTACAGTTCGAGGACGCGACCGAGTCCCGCTCGATCCTCTCGCTCGTGGGGCCGGGCGCACGCGAGCGCCTCGACGCGGCGCCGCCCGCCGACGAGCACGCGTTCGTCGCGGGGGAGCACGGGCTCTACGTGGCGAGCCAGCTGGGGGTCGACGTGATCTGCGACCCGGGCACCCCGCTCGGCGTGGAGCCCGTCTCCGAGGAGGCCGCCGAGTGCCTGCGCATCGAGGCCGGCCGGCCTCGGCTCGGCTACGACATGGACTCGGAGACGATCCCGCAGGAGGCGGGCATCAACGAGCGCGCGGTGAGCTTCACCAAGGGCTGCTACGTCGGCCAGGAGACGGTGGCGCGCCTCCACTACAAGGGCAAGCCGAACCGCCACCTGCGCGGGCTGCGCCTGTCCGAGCCGGCCGAGCGCGGCGCCGACATCCTGCTCGGCGAGCGGGTCGTGGGCAGGGTTGCCTCCACCTGCGTCTCCCCCAGGCTCGGCCCGATCGCGCTGGCGCTGGTGCGCCGCGAGGCGGGTCCCGGGGACACGGTGCAGGTGGCCGGCGCACCGGCCGAGGTGGTCGGTCTACCCTTCCCGCCTGGCTGAACGCCGGCGACCCACCACGAGCACCCGCGCCCGCGTCCGCTCTAGTAGCGCGCAGATCGGTCTGGTTCGGTTAAGTTCCCATGCCGTGGGGACGAGGGTTCGAGCCTTTGCCGGCGTGGCGATCGCCGCAGCGCTCATCGGGGGCTGCGGTGGCGACGACTTCGAGAACAAGCCGCGCGCCCCTGTCCGCGTCGCGCTCACCGGCGTGATCCAGGACGACAAGGTCACGGTCTCTCCCGCCAAGGTGGGCGCCGGCCCGGTCGAGATCACGATCTCGAACCAGACCGACAGCGAGCGCACCGTCACGCTCGAGGGCGAGTCGATCGTCGAGCGGAACGGCCCGGTCAAGCCGGGCGACACCACCACGATCCAGAAGACGCTCGAGCCCGGCAGCTACGAGGTGCGCGCCGGCTCCGAGAAGGCGCTGCGCAAGGAGATCCAGCCGGCCGTCCTACAGATCGGCAAGCAGCGCAAGAACTCGAACAACGAGCTGCTGCTCCCCTAATCGCCGCTACAGCGCGAGCTGATCGTCCGGATCGTCGGGCGGAGCCTCGCCGTCCTCTGACGCCGGGCGCACGATCGCGTCGATCTCCTGCAGGTGGCCGCGGACCCGCCCGGCCATCGTCTCCACCAAGTCGTAGGCCTTGTCGATGCCGGTCTTCGCGCCGGTGAGCTGCTGCTTGACCTTGCGCTCCTCGGCCAGGGCCGCGAGGGCCCGCTCCACCGTGTCGCGCAGCGTGCCGGCGTCGATGCCGTCGGCGTCCGAGCGCTTCATCAGCACGCGCGCTCGCGCGAGCCGGTAGCCGACCTCGAGAGCGAGCGGCCCGGCGTCCGGGTCGAGCGCGACGACCAGCTTGTCCCCGTTGTACTCGCGCAGGGGCTCGAGCTTGGCCGGCACCTCCTCCTCGGTGGGCACCACGAGCACGGCGAAGTCGGCGCTGCGCTCGGCCATCGCCTGGTCGAGCTCCCCGAGCGCGCGCGGCGAGGACAGGCGCCTGTCCTTCGCCTCGATGACGATCCGCCCGCGGGCGGGGCCGTTGCACGCGTCGATGGCGACCACGACGTCGCCCACCTTGCCGGTGGCCTCCTTCAGGTCGCCGACGGCCTCGGCCACGTCCCCCTGCGACAGCGCGATGCGATCGACGGCGTCGGCCACCGCCTCCTCGAAGGTCCGCCCCTTGGCCGTGCCGCGCTCGTGCTCGGCCTCGACCTCCTCGAGCTTCTCCTTCTCGAGCCGCAGCGCCTGCAGCTGCTTCTCGAGCTCGGCCATCTGGCGCATGAGCGCCTGCTGGCTCTCGTGCTGGCGCTCCTCGGCGGCCTTCAGCACCCGGATCGTGCCGGCCTTGAAGTCGGCGAGCGGGTTGGCGCCGTCGGCCGCGGAGAACTGCTTGATCATGTCCTCGCGCGAGCGCGCCATCGTGTCCTGGACCAGCTCGCGCACGCGGTTCTGCACCGAGGCGGCGCTGCCGTCGGAGAAGAGCTTCTCGAGCTCCCGGTGCAGGTGGCCGTTCTCCGGCCCGAAGACCTCCTCCACGCGCTCGTTGAAGTACTCGGCCACCTCGCGGGCGCGTTCGGTGAACTGGCCGTTCAGCTCCGTGGCCGCGCGCTCGAACTCGGTCTTGACGAACTCGGCGTTCGCGCCGGTCTGCTCGCGGTCCAGCACGCGCGCGCCGATCTCTACCGCGTCGCTGACGGTCTTGACCGGGTCCTCCCCGTTCTGCTCGCGCTCGCGGACGAGCCGGACCGCACACTCGTCGTCGACGACGAGGCCGTCGATGGCGACGCAGTCGCCGAGGATGCGGACGCTGGGCTGCCTGAGTGGGGTTGCTGCCTCCATGGTGGACTGTCCACCGTACGCCGCGGCCCCGACGGAACGAGCCGGAGATTGCGCTAGGCCGCGAATACGCGCGGCATGTGGCCCGGCTGGTTCGGCACGATCGCGCGCGCGAGGCGCTCCGCGGGCCGGCCCTCGATCAGCGGGCGGACGTCGTCCATGGTCAGCAGCAGGCTCACGCTGGTGGCAATCTGGAAGTCCGCGGCGTTGCGCTCGGGGGCGCCGATCGTGCCTCGCTCGATCAGCTCGTCGACGCGGTCGATCATCCCGGGCAGCGCGGCCAGGTCCCGCCTGACGTTCTCGTCGGTGGCGCGGTTGAAGCGGCGCGCCGCCATCACGATCGGCGCTGCCGTGCGGGCGGCTATCGGCGTCGGGATGCCGATGCGGGCGCCCTCCAGGTAGGTCGCGAGCGTGGAGCGGTCGTACTTGAGGGCGTTCCAGATGAGGCGGCGCGGAACCGGCTGGAGCACCTCGTCGCCCCATGACGCGGCGGCTTCGACCTCGGTCCGCCGCGCCGGGTCCTGCGGGTACAGCGGCTTTGAGGGAATGAGGGCATCCAGCGCCAGGGCGATCTCCTTCGTGCCCTGGATCTTGGCGCCGTCGAGCCACAGGGCGGGCACGGTCTTCCGCGGGAAGCCGAGCACGCGCACGATCGTGCGGTGCGTGGCCGCCACCAGGTCGATGCGGCGGTAGTCCACGCACTTGTGCTCGAGCATCAGCTGTGCCGCGAGCGACGGATGCGAGGCCGGAACGCCGAAGAGGGTCGCGCGCATCGCCGCGATCCTATGGGACCAGGAGCTCCGGGGTGACCACGGCAATCCCGGCCGCGGCGGCGGAGGCGGTTCCGGCCGCCAGGTAATGTGCCGCGCTCATGGCGGTTGACGTGAGCAAGGTGTCGGAGCTGGACGTCGAGCCCGGCGAGCTGCCGGAGACAATGGCGGCTTGGGTGATCCGCGAGGAGCGCCAGGGCGAGCCCAAGGACGCCTTCCAGCTGGAGGAGGTCGAGGTCCCGGAGCCCGGCGCGTTCGAGGTGATCGTGCGGGTGATGGCGGCCGGCGTGAACTACAACAACGTCTGGGCCGCCCTCGGCAAGCCGGTCTCGGTCATGCGCTTCGGCGACCACCCCGAGTTCGGCCACCACATCGGCGGCTCGGACGCCGCCGGCGTGGTCTGGAAGGTCGGCGAGGGCGTGACGCGCTGGAAGCCCGGCGACGAGGTGGTGGTCCACTGCAACGTGGCCTCCTACGAGGACCCCGAGGTGCACGGCCTCGACCCGCTCGCCGCGCCGAGCCAGAAGATCTGGGGCTACGAGACCACCTGGGGCTCGTTCGCCCAGTTCACCAAGGTCCAGGCTCAGCAGCTGCTGCGGAAGCCGCAGAACCTGACCTGGGACGAGGCCGCCTCGTACGGGCTCGTCTACTTCACGGCCTACCGCATGCTGATCACGCAGTGCGACCTCCAGGCCGGTGATCGCGTCCTGATCTGGGGCGCGGCCGGCGGCCTCGGCGTGTTCGCCACCCAGCTCTGCGCCATCGCGGGCGCCCACGCGGTCGGGGTCGTCTCGAGCGCCGGTAAGGGCAAGCTCGTGAAGCAGCTCGGCGCCGTGGACTACATCGACAGGAACGAGTTCGAGGGGATGATGCGCAAGGGCGGCGAGACGCCCGATGAGGAGAAGGAGCGCTTCAAGGTCTCGCGCTCGTTCTCGAAGCGCGTGAAGGAGATCCTCGGCGACGCCCCCGACATCGTCTTCGAGCACGTGGGCCAGGCCACTTTCCCCACTTCCGTGTTCACGGTCAAGCCGTTCGGCAAGGTCGTGATCTGCGCGGGCACGACCGGGTACAACCTCGACTTCGACGTGCGCTACCTGTGGACGCGACAGAAGCAGATCATCGGCTCTCACTTCGCCAACGCGTACGAGTGCAACAAGGCGAACGAGCTGATCGAGTCGGCTCAGATCCGGCCGGTGCTGTGGCGCACGCTCGGCTTTGAGGGGGTCCCCGAGGCGCACCAGCTGATGCTCGAGAACAAGCACCTCGGCAAGATCTCCATCCTCGTGGGCGCGGACGGCGAGGGCCAGGGCAAGACTGCGGACGGTCCGGGCGCGATCCGGGCGGAGGTGGGCACGTGATCCAGGTGGAGATTCGCTGGGTGGCCAACCCGTTCCGGGGCGACAGGTTCGCGGAGGGCTGGCTGCCGGCGGCCGAGGCCGCCGTTGACTACGGGGCCATGGAGTGGTCCTTCACGCGCGCCCACGACGGGCGACTCGACTTCGTGCAGACCGCGATCTTCCCCTCGAAGGCGCACTTCGAGCGCTACTGGTACTCGGAGCGGCTCGCCGAGTGCCGGATCGAGCTTGCGGGCAGCTACCAGGTGCCGATCCTGCCGACGTTCTGGGAGATCGCCGGCAGCGGCCGGGCCATAGAGCTAGAGCGGCGCTGAGTCAAGCGCCCTCCTGCCCCTCGGTCCGCATGCGCAGCACGCTCATCACCGGCCCCAGGGCGACCTGCCCGAGGCCGCAGATCGAGGTCATCCGGGTCGTCTCCTCGAGCTGCTCGAGCTCGTCCTCGATCGCCTCGGGACCCTCCCCGCGGGCGAGCACCTCGTCGAGGAGCAGCACCGCCTTGTGCGACCCCACGCGGCAGGGGACGCACTTGCCGCAGGACTCGTTGCGGAAGAAGCGCAGCACGTTGGTGGCAGCGGCGAGCAGGTCGGTGCCCTCGGCGACCACCACGGCGGCGCCGGCGCCCAGCATCGAGCCGGCCTCGATCATGGGCTCGAAGTCGAGCGGGACGTCGAGCCGCTCCGGACCAAGGAAGTTCGACGACGCGCCGCCCGGCTGGATGGCGAGCAGCTCCGCGCCGCCCTGCACCCCCCCGGCCTCCGCCAGGAGCTCGCCCAGCGTGGTGCCCATGGGCAGGCAGTAGACGCCCGGGCGCTCGACGTGGCCGGACACGGCGAAGAACTTCAGCCCCGTGGCCCCGTTGACGCCCTGCGATTTCCACCACTCCGCCCCGCGCTCGACGATCACCGGCACGTCGGCGAACGTCTCCACGGAGTTCATGAGCGTCGGCTGGCCCCAGAGGCCGTAGATGCCGGGGAAGGGCGGCTTGTTGCGCGGCTCGCCCCGGTGGCCCTCCATGCACTCGATCAGCGCCGTCTCCTCACCCAGGATGTAGCCGCCGGGGGACGTGAAGACGTCGACCTCCAGGCGCCGGCCGGACCCGAGCACGTCGTCGCCCAGCAGCCCCGACTCGCGCAGGGACGCCAGCTCCTCGCGCAGCACCGCCTCCTCGGGCCCGTACTCGTGGCGGATGAAGACCCAGCCCTCCTCGGCGCCGGTCACCACCATCCCGAGCATGAGCCCCTCGAGCACCAGGTGCGGCTGCTCGGCCAGGACCTGGCGGTCCTTGAACGCCCCGGGCTCGGACTCGTCCGCGTTGCAGATCGCGTACTTCGGCTCACCGGCCTGCTGGGAGACCAGCTCCCACTTGTTCCCGGTGGGAAAGCCCGCCCCGCCCATCCCGCGCAGCCCCGAGTCCTTCAGAGCGGTGATGATCTGGTCGCCGCTGAGCTCGCCGTCCAGCGCGCGGCGCAGCACCCGGTAGCGCTCCTCCCCGGGCGGGTAGGGATCGTTGGCGCGCGGCGCCTCGCCGCGCTGCGCCTCCCCTGGCTCGTGCCCGTCCGAGGACTCGCGCGCGGCCCCGACCAGGCGGTCGGTGTCGGCGGCCGCCGCCGGGCGCTCGTCGACCGCGACCGCCGGCGCGATGTCGCAGCGCCCCAGGCACGACACCTCCTGGATCTCGATCTCGACGTCGTCCCCGTAGCGCTCCTTGATCTCGGCGATCCGCTCGTCTGACCCGTGCAGCCAACACGACAGGTCGTGGCAGACGTGCAGGTCGATCTTCGACGGCGGCTCCGTGCGGAAGTGCGGATAGAACGAGATCAGGCCCTCGATCTCGTACAGCGGCCGGCGCAGCTCGCGCGACAGCTCGGTGAGCGTCTCGCGCGGCAGCCAGCCGTGCTCGCGCTGGATCGCCGTCAGCGCTGGCATCAGGCTCGGTCCGGGGAACTTGCCGTCGCGGGCCTCCGTGCCCGGGACCCGGGGCTGCACCCGCATGCCCACCTGCCCGTTGCCGGCGGCCATCACGCGCCCTCGCTGGCCGTCGCCGCCTCGTGCTCGGCCGAGCGGCCTCCGTCGGTCGGGCCGGTGCGCTCGACGCGCACGGCGCAGAACTTGAACTCCGGGATCTTCGCGACCGGGTCTACCTCGTCGATCGTCAGCAGGTTGGCCGCCGCTTCGCGGAAGTGGAAGGGGATGAAGCACGTCCCCGGCGTGTCGCGATGCGACAGGCGGGCACGCAGGTCGATCGACCCGCGCCGCGAGCTGACGCGCACGAAGTCACCCTCCGCGACCCCCATCTCGGCCGCGTCGCCGGGATTGAGGAAGACGTGCGCCTCGGGCTGGATGGCGTCCAGGGCGAACGAGCGGCGGGTCATCGAGCCCGTGTGCCAGTGCTCGAGCAGCCGCCCCGTGTTGAGCACGAACGGGAACTCGTCGCTCGG
>DASQER010000299.1:0-6428 GCA_035633575.1 Thermoleophilaceae bacterium | reverse complement strand
CTCACCGCCTCCTGGAGCACCGGCACCGCCTGGTCGGACTGGCCGGAGTTCATGAGGCTGAAGCCCCGGAGGTTGAGCTCGGCCCGGCGGGCCGGGTCGTACGAGGCGGGCTGGTCCTCCTTCTTCCCGTCCGGCTTCGCGGCCTGCGCCGGGGTACGGTCGGCGCTCGACTGAGAGGGGCCCTCGTCGTCGCCTCCGGAGAGCACGACGCCGGCGATGGTCGCGGCGGCGAGCGCCACGACCGCGGCGGCAATCGCGATGGCGGCAGAGCCGGGCCGGCGCCGGCGGGCGGGCTCGGCGCGCACGGGCTCGGCGCGCGTCTTCTCGGTCTCCTCGGGCGCGTCCTCCAAAGCCTGCGCGAGCTCCCGCGCGAGCTCCCCGGCCGAGGCTGGACGGTCCTCGGGCTCGCGCGCCATCCCGCGCTCGAGCACCCGCGCAGCGGCCTTCGGGGCGCCCGGCCAGGCGTCGCGGAGGTCGGGCGGGCCCTCGGTCGCGATCTTGTGGGCGATCTCCATCGGCGTGCGGCCCTCCCGTGGCCGCTTGCCGCTGAGCGCCTCGAACGCGATCGCGGCGAGCGCGTACACGTCGGCCGGCGGCCCCGCCTGGCGGCCGTCGACCTGCTCGGGCGCCATGTAGGCCGCCGTGCCGAGCACGGTGCCGCTGCGCGTGATCTTGGTGGCGTCGGAGGCGGTGGCGATCCCAAGATCGGCGAGCTTCGTCACTCCGTCCTCGCGGATCAGCACGTTGCCGGGCTTCACGTCGCGGTGAACCACGCCCTGCGAGTGCGCGTGGTCGAGCGCGTCGCCCAGGTCGCGGATCATGTGCGCGACCTCCTCGGGCCGAAGCGGTCCGAGGCGCAGCATCCGCGACAGCGGCTCGCCCTCCACGTACTCCATGACGATGAGGACGCCCTCGTCGTCGGTGGCCGTGTCGAACACCGAGACCAGGTTGGGGTGATTCAGCGAAGCGCCGAGCTTCGCCTCGCGCGTGAAGCGTTGCTCGACGTCCACCGGGCTGTCGGCGTGAAGCCGCTTCACGGCCACCTCGCGCCCCAGGCGCTCGTCCTCGCACAAGAGGACGGACGCCATGCCGCCCGAGCCGAGGTGCCTGACCACCCGGTAGCGGCCGTCGAGTATGGAGCCTTGGGTATGCACCGCCACCCCGCGGGTAAACCGAGGTCCTTAGATGCGCTCGATCAGCGTGCCGGTTCCGAGCCCGCCGCCGCAGCACATCGTCACGAGCCCGACCTCCTTGTCGGAGCGCTCGAGCTCGTGCAGCAGCGTGGTGATGAGGCGGGCGCCGGTGGACCCCAGCGCGTGGCCGAGCGCGATCGCGCCGCCGTTCACGTTCACCCGGTCCATGTCGGGATCGAGCTCACGGCGCCAGGCGGCGACCACGGAGGCGAAGGCCTCGTTGATCTCGACCAGGTCGATGTCGTCCATCTTCATCCCGTTGCGCTCCAGGAGCTTCCTGGTGGCCGGGATCGGGCCGGTGAGCATGATCACCGGGTCGACGCCGACGGTCGTCTGGTCCACGATCCGCGCGCGCGGCTTGAGACCGAGCGACTCCGCCTTCCCCCGCTCCATCAGCAGCACCGCGGCGGCGCCGTCGGAGATCTGCGACGAGTTCCCGGCGGTGATGCGGCCGTCCTCCTTGAAGACCGGCTTCAGCTGGGAGAGCGCCTCGAGGCTCGTGTCGGGGCGGATGCCCTGGTCGGTCACGTAGGTGTCGCCGTTCACCTGGAACGGGACGATCTCGCGCTCGAAGCGGCCCTCCTCGGTGGCTCGCGCCGCGTTCTGGTGGGAGCGCAGGCCGATCTCGTCGAGCTCCGAGCGGGGGATCTCCCACTGGTCGGCGATCATCTCGGCCGAGATCCCCTGGGGGACGAGGTTGTACTTCTCGAGCAGCTCGGGCGGCCAGGGCGAGCCGACGTCGTCGACCCACTTGAAGCCCACGCCCATGGGGATGTGGCCCATGTGCTCGACGCCGGAGCCGATGGCCACGTCGTGCACGCCGGAGGCGATCAGAGCGGCCGCGAAGTTCACCGCCTGCTGGGCCGAGCCGCACTGGCGGTCGACGGTCGTGGCGGGCGTCTCGACCGGCAGCCCGGCCTGCAGCCAGGCGTTGCGGCCGACGTTGAACATCTGCTCGCCGTACTGCTGGACGCAACCCGTGATCACGTCCTCGACCTCGGAAGCATCGATCCCGGCGCGCTCGATGACCTCGGTGTAGGTCTTCGCGAGCAGCTCGTTCGGATGGGTGTCCCTGTAGTAGCCCTTCTCGGGGTGCCCGCGCCCGATCGGCGTGCGCGTGGCCTCGACGATCACGACCTCGCGGCCGTTTCCGTTCTGCATCTGGATCGCTTCCTCCGCGGTCGGTTGTGTGGTAAGCGTACTCGATTGACTGGCGAGTCAACCAAAGGTGGAGAAGAGCTTGAATCGGCTTGGCATAGCGGGTAGCGGGGCGATTGCGTGCGGATTGGCGCGCGCCGCCGGAGGCTCCCACGAGGTCATTCTGTGGGCCCGCAGCGACAGCGCGCGCGAACGCGCATGCGGCCGCGTGGAGGACGCCGCGACCGTCGTGACCGACCTCGCCGGCCTGGCGGGCTGCCCCGTGGTGGTGGAGGCGATCAGCGAGGACGAGGGCGCGAAGCGCGAGCTCTACGCGCTGCTCGACGGCGCCCTCGACGACGACACGGTCCTCGCCACGACCACCTCCTCGCTCTCGGTCGCCGGCCTGGCTGAGGCGAGCGGACGCCCGGACCGCTTCGGCGCGCTGCACGTGTTCAACCCGGTGGACAAGATGAAGCTGGTGGAGCTCTCGTTCCCGGAGGGCGCGACCGAGGACACGAGGGATCGCCTACGCGGGCTCTGCGAGGAGCTCGGCAAGACGGCCGTCGAGGTCCCGGACGCCGCCGGCTTCGTGGTGAACAAGCTGCTCTTCCCCTACCTCTTCGACGCCGTGCGGCTGCTCGAGCGCGACGGCCTCGAGCCGGAGGCGATCGACACCTGCATGAAGCTCGGCGCCGGCCACCCGATGGGACCGCTGGCGCTGCTCGACTTCGTCGGCCTCGACGTGGCCGCCGCGATCGGCGAGGCGATCGGGGCCGACGTGCCCGCTCGTGTGCGCGAGCTCATCGCCGCGGGCAAGCTCGGCTGCAAGGCGCGGGCCGGCTTCTACGAGTACCCGCCGCGCTAAGGAAGCGCTGCGCCCCGGGCGGGCGGCATGCCTGCGGCGAGGTCCCAGACGACGTCCGCCTCGCCGATGCCCTGCCTGTCGGCCAGCTCGGCCACGCGGTCCCAGGGGAGCGTGGCCTCCGGCAGGTCGTCCCAGCGGGCGAGCTCGAGCGCCTCGAGCGCGGCGGCCAGCGCGGGTCCCTGCTCGTCTTGCTCTCGCAGCAGCGCCCGTAGGGCATCGCGCTGGGAATCGCTCAGCTTCACGCACCACATGCCGGGGAGACCTCCTCCTCCTCCGAGAAGCACTCTTCGCGCGAAGCTAGCCCCCGGGGCGGACGGACCTCGAAACGGCTGCGCTATTGGGCCTCGCGCTCGCGGCGCTCGACCTCGCGCGGCGTCGAGGCGGCCTGCTCCACTGGGCGCGGTGCCGCGATCCCGTCGCGCGGTCCCTCCTCGCCGCGGGCGTGGTGGTCGCGGATGCGGACCGCCTCCACGCGGTTCTGGCGCACGGCCTCGACGCGCAGCGAGTAGCCGTTCACCTGCACCATGTCGCCGCGCTTCGGCAGCCGGCCGAGCTCGCCGAAGACGAAGCCGCCGACGGAGTTGTAGGCCTCCGAGTCCACCGGCAGGTCGAGCCCGTAGTCGGTGAGGTCGGTGATCGGCACGTGGCCGCGGACCCACCAGTCGCCGTTCGCGAGGCGGCGCACCCCGGCCACGGCGGGGTCGGTCTCGTCGGCGATCTCGCCCACGACCTCCTCGATGATGTCCTCGATGGTCACGATCCCGGCCGTCCGGCCGTACTCGTCCACCACCACGGCCATCGACGCGCGCTCGCGCTGGAGGTCGGCCAGCAGGTCGTCGAGCGGCTTCGTCTCCGGCACGATCAGCGCGTCCTTCACGCTGCTCTCGATCGACGCGTCCGGGCCCTCCGTCATGACCTTCCGCGCGAGCGAGTTCACGTGCACGACGCCCCTGATGCGGTCGGTGTTGCCGTCCTCGGTCACCACGAGCCGCGTATGACCGGAGTCCACGGCGCGCCGCAGCGCCGCCTCGGCCGACTCGGACGCGTCCACGGTCACCACCGCGGGGATAGGCGTCATCACCTGGCGGGCCTGCTGCTCGTGCAGGTGGAAGACGCCTGAGAGCATCCCGGCCTCGCCGGGGTCCAGCTTGCCGCCGTGGGCACTGCGGGCGATGATGAGCTTGAGGTCCTCCGACGAGCTGATGTCCTCGAACTCCGCGCGCGGATCCACGCCCATCAGGCGCAGGATCGCGTTCGAGGCCGTGTTCAGGAGCCAGATCAGCGGGCTGAACACCCTGGCGAACAGCTCGAGCGGCCGCGCGACGCGGATCGCCGTCTTCTCCGCGTGCACGATCGAGTAGATCTTCGGCACCTGCTCGCCGAAGGTGATGTGCAGCGCGGTGGTGATCAGGTAGGCGATCCCGATGGAGATCGCCAGCGAGAGGCCGTGCGAGATGGACGAGCCGAAGGCGTTCTCGAGCAGTCGCGCGATGGCGGGCTCGCCCAGGAAGCCGATGCCGAGCGAGGCCATCGTGATGCCGAGCTGGCAGGCCGACAGGTACTCGTCGATGCGGGCGATCTGCCGGAGCACGAGCGCGGCGCCCCGCCTGCCCTCGTCGCGGAGTTGCTCCACGCGACCCTCGCGGGCGCGCACGAGCGCAAACTCGGCCGCGACGAAGAAGCCGTTCAGGGCGACGAGAACGGCGACGCCGAACAGGAGCAGGAGCTGGGTCATCTCAGACCCGCGACCTGCGAGGCGAGGGCCCTCGCCGAGCCCTTTGTCTGCCTACTTCGAGGAGGATCGTCGTCGCTCATGCGGTGACGCGGCGAATGTAGCAGCTAGTGGTTCGTCCGGTTAGTTCGCATGGTTTTCGAGGAGTCCTGTGGTCGGCGGTGAACGAAGTCGTCGTTCCCTGTGAGCGACGATGGAGGTTGGCGATGCCTGCGAAGGCCAAGCGGATCGAGATCAGCGACGAGGATCGGGCGCTGCTGGAGCGGACGGTGCGTTCGCGCTCGGCGGAGCTGCGCGCTGTCGAGCGGGCGCGGATCGTGCTCGAGGCGGGTGAGGGCCGCCCGGCGGCGGAGATCGCCAGACGGGTGGGTTGTCATCCGAACACGGCGCGCAAGTGGCGCGAGCGCTACGAGCGCGAGGGGATGGCGGCGCTTGCCGACGCGCCCAGGCCGGGACGGCCGCTCGTGCACGGCCACGAGACGAGGGCACGCCTGATCGCGCTGGCGTGCACGCGTCCCGAGGAGACCGAGCAGGGGCTGCGGCGCGAGCGCTGGACGCACCGCGAGCTGGCCGAGGCGGTGGGGATGTCGGTGTCCCAGGCGCACGAGATCCTGCGCGCGGCCGATATCCGCCCGCACCTGACCGAGCAGTGGGTGATGTCGGAGCTCGATCCCGACTTCGACGCCCAGGCGGCCGAGGTCTGCGGCCTCTACCTGGACCCGCCCGCCAACGCGATCGTGCTTTCGATCGACGAGAAGACCGGCATCCAGGCCAAGGGCCTCGCCCGCCCCGACAGCCCGCCCGCGCCCGCCAGGCCCGCCCGCCGCGACAACGAGTACGTCCGCAACGGCACCCAGAACCTGTTCGCAGCGCTCGCGGTCCACTCCGGCGAGGTGACGGGGATGCCGTCGAAGACGCGCAACCGCTTCGACCTGATCCGCTTCCTCGACCAGCTCGACGGCGAGATCCCTGCGGGCAAGCAGGTCGTCGCGATCACCGACAACCTCTCCACCCGCACCACCCAGGAGGTCAGCGACTGGCTCGCCGACCACCCTCGCTGGAGCTTCCAGTTCACCCCCAAGCACGCCTCGTGGCTCAACCAGGTCGAGATCTTCTTCTCGATCCTCGCCCGCCGGCTGATCAAGCACGGCCACTTCGAGTCCGAGCACGACCTCGCCACCCAGATGCTCGCGTTCCTCGAGCACTACAACCTCACCGCCAAGCCGTTCGCCTGGACATACACCGGCAAGGTCCTCGCCGCATGACGACACGAATCAAGCGGAGCGACCACTAGGCAAGCGCATCAATGCGGCCCGCGAGCTCGAAGTCGCCCTCCGTGAGGCCGCCCTCGCTGTGGCTCGTGATCGTGACCGTCACCGTCTTCCACGAGATCTCCAGGTCGGGGTGGTGGTTCATCTCCTCGGCCTCCGGGGTGAGCCGGTTCACGAAGTCCACCGAGCCCTTGAAGTCACCGTTGTCGAACTGCTTCACGATCGCG
>DASQER010000298.1:0-2326 GCA_035633575.1 Thermoleophilaceae bacterium | reverse complement strand
CCCGGCCTCGAGCTGGCCGCGCTGATGGGCTACGAGGCGCACATCGCCGGCCTCGGCGACCGCCCGCTCGGGAAGCCCCTGCAGGAGCCGGTGATCCGCTTCATCAAGCGCCGCTCGGCGGCCGAGATCGCCGAACGGCGGGCAGCCACGGTGGCGGCCGTGCGCGAGCTGGCGCCGGTCCCGATCGTGAACGGCGGCGGCACCGGCAGCATCCACACGACCCGCGAGGAGGACGCCGTCACCGAGATCACGGCCGGCTCGGGCTTCTACGCGCCGACCCTCTTCGACCGCTACTCCTCGTTCCGGCTCACCCCCGCCGCCATGTTCGCGCTGCCCGTGGTTCGCAGGCCGAGCGGCTCCGTCGCCACCCTGCTGGGCGGGGGATATCCCGCGTCGGGCGCGGCGGGCCGGGACCGGCTGCCGGCACCGCACCTCCCACGCGGACTGCGTGTTGACCCCCTCGAAGGAGCGGGCGAGGTGCAGACCCCCGTTACGGGGGCCGCCGCCGCTAGCCTGCGGGTTGGCGCGAACGTGTACCTGCGCCATGCGAAGGCCGGGGAGCTGTGCGAGCGATTCAACACCCTCTATCTGGTGAGCGGCGGCGAGATAGCCGACGAGGTGCCCACCTACCGCGGCGAAGGGCGCTGCGAGCTCTAGCGACCGCAGTTTTCGCGACCCTGGCCCTCGCCTCGCCGGCGCTTGCGCGCGAGAACGTCGTCGTGATCATGACCGACGACCAGACCGCGGCCTCGCTGTCGACCATGCAGCATTTGAACGCGCTTCTGGCCGGCGAGGGCACCCGCTTCGACCAGGCGATCGCCAGCTTCCCGCTCTGCTGCCCGGCCCGCGCCACGCACCTGACGGGCCAGTACGCCCACAACCACGGGGTGCTGCACAACAACCCGCCCTTCGGCGGCTTCATCCAGCTCGACCACACCAACACCCTGCCCGTGTGGCTACAGAACGCCGGCTACAGGACAATGCACGTCGGCCGCTACCTGAATGGCTACGAGGCCCGCCACGGCGTCCCGCCGGGCTGGACCGACTGGTACGCGAACCCGCACTCGGCGGCGTTCAACTACGCGGCCTGGAAGGTGAACGAGAACGGCGTCCTGCGCAGCTACCCGAGTGCGGACCACCCGGGCGAGCACCAGACCGACTTCACGACGCGGCGCGCGATCGAGCTGATCGACCAGGCCGCTCCGGGCGACCAGCCCTTCTTCCTGTCGCTCTGGTACGTCGCGCCGCACCGCGGCGGCCCGCGCGACCCGGACGACCCGCGGCGCCCCGCCACTCCCTCCCCCGCCCTGCGCCACAGGGACGCCTACGCGAGCGTGCGCATGCCGCGCCATCCCAACTTCAACGAGCAGAGCATGTACGACAAGCCGCAGGTGGTGGCCGACCGCCCGCGCCTGTCGCCGGAGCTAGCCGCCGGGGTCGAGGAGAACTGGCGCCAGGAGATCGAGACGCTCATGGGGGTCGACGAGGGGGTGGCCCAGATCGTCGAGGCGCTGCGGCGCACCGGAGAGCTCGAGAACACGCTGATCGTCTTCATGTCGGACAACGGCTTCATGCACGGTGAGCACCGCGCCCTCGCCGAGAAGGTGCTCCCCTACGAGGAGTCGATCCGCATCCCGCTGGTGATGCGCGGGCCCGGGGTGCCGCTCGCGCGCGTGGACCGCCGCCTGGTCGGAAACGTAGACGTGACGGCCACGATCCTGGACGCCACGGACACCGAGCCGGGGCGGGTGCTCGACGGCCGCTCGCTGCTCGAGCTGCTCGCCGACCCGGGCGCGGAGTGGGGTCGCGACATCCTGATCGAGAACGGCAACGGGGCCAACGGCGTGCCGGCCTACCGCGGCATCCGCACCTACCGCTTCCTCTACGTCGAGCACCACACGACGGGCGAGTACGAGCTCTACGACCTGGTCGAGGACCCGTTCCAGCTCCAGAGCGTGGACGGGTTCGCGCGCTACGCGAAGGTGCAGCGCGACCTGGCCTCACGGCTGCGGGAGCTGACCTTCTGCGCCGGCGCGGACTGCCTCGCGCGGCCGCACCTGACGCTCGTCGTTCGCTCGGGCGGCCGCCCCGTGCGCGGCTGCTTCAGGGACGACCTGCGCGTGCAGGTCCGGGGGTCGAAGCGAGCGCGCCTCGTGGCAGCCGACGTGCTGGTCGGCCGGCGCCGGGTGGAGCGCCTGCTCAGCATCCCCACCGCGCGCGGTCGGCGCCGGACGGGCCCCACGACCCTGAGCGGCGAGGTCCGGCGCGAGCAGATCCACCGCCGCGGCCCCTTCCGCCTGCGCGTGCTCGCGGAGACGGCGGACGG
>DASQER010000297.1:0-3610 GCA_035633575.1 Thermoleophilaceae bacterium | reverse complement strand
CGGAGATCCGTGACGCGGAGCGCCTCAACTGGCGGTTCTTCGATTCGATACCGCCGCTGGCCCGCGACCTTCTGCCACGCGGCACGGTCAAGGGTTCTCAGGTGCTCGAGCCGCTGTTCGAGTTCTCCGGGGCCTGTGCGGGGTGCGGGGAGACGCCCTACGTCAAGCTCGTCTCGCAGCTTTTCGGCGATCGCATCGTGGTCGCGAACTCAACCGGCTGCTCGTCGATCTACGGCGGCAACCTGCCCACGACCCCGTGGACCGTCGACCGCGAAGGGCGCGGACCGGCGTGGAACAACTCGCTGTTCGAAGACACCGCCGAGTTCGGGATGGGCATGCGCATGGGCTCGGATGCGCGGCTCGCGCGAGCGAGACTGCTGCTCGGGCGCCTCGCCTCGCGGCTCGACGGCGGGCTCGCCGCCGCGATCCTCGAGGCCCCCCAGGGCAGTGAGCTTCAGCTCCGCGAGCAGCGCCAGAGGATCGCCGATCTCGTGCAGGCGCTCAAACGTCTGGGCGACGACGACCCCGACGTCCGGCACCTGCTGGCGCTCGCCGACGACCTCGTGAACAAAGGGGTCTGGATCATCGGCGGCGACGGCTGGGCCTACGACATCGGTTTCGGCGGCCTCGACCACGTCCTCGCCGGCAGCCGCAACGTGAACATCCTCGTCCTGGACACAGAGGTCTACTCCAACACGGGAGGGCAGGCCTCCAAGGCGACGCCCCGCGGCGCCGTGGCCAAGTTCGCCGCCTCGGGAAAGCCGGGCGCGAAAAAGGACCTCGGCGCCCTGGCGATGGCCTACGGCACAGCTTACGTGGCCCAAATCGCCCTCGGGGGCAACGACGCCCAGGCGATCAAGGCGCTTCTCGAGGCCGACGCCTGGCCGGGGCCGTCGCTGGTCATCGCCTACTGCACCTGCACCGCGCACGGCATGGACATGTCCAGGTCGATGGACCACATGAAGGACGCGGTGCGCAGCGGGTACTGGCCGTTGTACCGCTTCCAGCCCACGCCGACCAGAGACGGGCAGCCGTTCAAGCTCGACTCTCGCGAACCCTCGATCCCGGTGCGCGATTTCGTGGCCTCGGAGGCACGCTTCGCCATCCTCGGGCGCACGCACCCCGAGCGCTCCGAGTACCTGCTCGGGGAGATCCAGGCCGACGTCGACGAGCGCTGGCGCTACTACCAACAGCTCGCCGCGATGTCGCGCACCGTGCGCGCCGCCGGAGGCGGCGCGCCCGCCGACGACGCGCAGAGCGCCCCGCAGAAGGAGGACCCCTCATGAGCCGCCTGGCCACGAGCTACCTCGGCCTCGAGCTGCGCAGTCCGCTCGTGGCCTCGCCGAGCCCGTTCACCAGGCAGCTCGAGAGCGCCCAGCGACTGCAGGAGAGCGGCGCGGCGGCCATCGTCCTGCCATCGTTGTTCGAGGAGGAGCTCGTGCACGAGGAGGTCGAGCTCAGCCAGGTACTCGAACAGGGCACCGGGAGCTTCGCCGAGTCCCTCGACTACTTCCCGGCGATCGATACCTTCGAGAGCACCGCCGACCGCTACCTCACGACCATCGCGGCCATGAAGGAGACGCTGGACGTGCCCGTCATCGCCAGCCTCAACGGGACCTCGGTCGGCGGCTGGGTGCGCTACGCCAGACTGATCGAAGAGGCGGGCGCCGACGCCCTGGAGCTGAACCTCTACCGGCTCGCCGCCGATCCCGCCCGCAGTGGCTCGGCGATGGAGGAGGGCGACCTGGAGGTGGTCCGGCAGGTGAGGGCTTCGACGAGCCTCGCCGTGGCGGTCAAGCTCTCGCCTTATTACTCGGCCCTCGCCGGCTTCGCGCTCGCCGTCGTGGACGCGGGGGCGAACGGGCTCGTGCTCTTCAACCGCTTCTACCAGCCGGATCTGGACGCCGACACCCGCGAGGTCGTGCCGAGGCTCGAGCTGAGCCGGCCGTGGGAGCTGCGGCTGCCGTTGCGCTGGATCGCGATCCTGCGCCCGCACCTTGCCGGACGCGCCTCGCTGGCCGCATCGAGCGGAGTCTCCTCCGGCGTCGATGCGGCCAAGGCGCTGCTCGTCGGCGCCGACGTCGCGATGATGACGTCGGCGGTCCTGCGCAAGGGCCGCGAGCACTTCGCGACGGTGGAGAAGGAGCTCGTCGCATGGATGGACGCCAACGAGTACACCTCGGTCGCGGAACTTCGAGGCAGCGTGAGCTACGCGGCCAGCGAGGACCCGTCGGCGTTCGAGCGGGCGAACTACCTGAAGATCCTGCGCTCCTGGAACGCTGCTTCGCCCTGAAAGATCGTCCGCGGCGTTCCCGGCTCCGGGTCGGAGCGGTCAGCGGCGACTCAGCTCACGCACCTCGGCAGCGGACCCGGCGGCGAGCGCCTGGGCCGCGAGCTGCCGGGCGGCGCCAAGATCGGTGGCCCGGACAGCCTGCTTGGCCAGCGAGATCCGGGCAGCAGTCATCGAAAGCTCCGTGATCCCCAACCCGAGCAGCAGCGGGATCGCCAAGGCGTCGCCGGCCAGCTCCCCGCACACGGCGACGCTCCGTCCACCCTGCTCGGCCGCCCGAGCCACCATGTCGATCAGCCGGAGCACGGCGGGATGCATCGCGTCGGCCAGGGCGGCCACTTCGGCGTTGCCGCGGTCGGCGGCAAGGACGTATTGCGCGAGGTCATTGGTCCCGATCGAGAAGAAGTCCACCTGCGGCACGAACGCCTCGACCACGAGGGCGGCGGCGGGGACCTCGACCATTATCCCGACCGCGATGCGCTCCGGCACCGAGGCGCCCTCCGCGATCAGAGACGCGCGCGTCGAGTCGAGGAGTTCGCGGGCGCGCCGGACCTCTTCCACCGTGGCCACCATCGGGAACATCACCCGGAGTGGGTGGTCAGCGGCCACCCGCAGCGCCGCGCGCAGCTGGGCCGTCAGCACCTCGGGATGTCTCAGGCCCAGACGGATCCCCCTGAGCCCCAGGCTGGGGTTCGGCTCCCGCTCCCGAGGAAGGTACGGAAGCGGCTTATCGGCGCCGGCGTCGAGCGTGCGCAGGGTGAGCGGGCGGCCACCGAGGCCCTCGGCGACCGCGCGGTAGGCCATCTCCTGCTCATCCTCCGAGGGCAGGTGATCGACGGTCATGAAGAGGAACTCGGTGCGCAGGAGGCCGACACCGTCGGCGCCCGCGGCCACGGCCGGGCCGATGTCCTGGGGCCCGGCCACATTGGCCTCGACGCGTACGCGCGCGCCGTCGCGCGTCACGGCGGGCTCGTGAGCCCGCACCTGAGCCTCCGCCTCGTCTCGTGCTCGACCGGTACGGCGAGCCTCGAGGGCTCGCACCGTGGCGGCCGGCGGGTCCACAGTGACCGTCCCGGCCTCTCCGTCGAGCGCCAGCGGCGTGCCCTCGATGACTCCGAGCAGGGCGCGGCCGGCGCCGACGACCGCCGGGATGCCCAGCGACCGGGCGAGGATCGCGCCGTGCGAGGTCGGGCCGCCCGAGGCGCAGGCCACGCCGAGCACCTGTGCGGGGTCGAGGCAGGCGGCCAGCGCAGGGGTCAGGTCGGAGGCCACGACGATGCCCGAAGCGAGGTCCGCCCCGCCTGGGGCCACGCCCGGGAC
>DASQER010000296.1:0-2068 GCA_035633575.1 Thermoleophilaceae bacterium | reverse complement strand
GCCAGCTGGGCGACGTCATGAAGGAGTCCGCGCAGATCGCGCTGTCCTTCGTCCGCGCGCACGCCGAGCAGCTCGGGGTCGACCCGGCGTTCTTCGACCGGGCCATCCACGTCCACGTGCCCGCCGGCGCGACGCCGAAGGACGGCCCGAGCGCGGGCATCACGATGACGACCGCGCTGGCGTCGCTCTTGAGCGGGCGGCCGGTGAGGCACACGGTGGGCATGACCGGGGAGGTCACGCTCCAGGGCCGGGTGCTGCCGATCGGCGGGCTCAAGCAGAAGGTGCTCGCCGCGCACGCGGCCGGGCTCACCGACGTGATTCTGCCCGAGCGCAACCGCGCCGACCTGGACGACGTGCCCGAGGATGTGCGCGACGCGATGCGCTTCCACCCGGTGATGACGATCGACGAGGTCCTGGAGCTGGCGCTCGAGCCGGCCCCGGCCACGGCCCTCGCCGCGTAGCATCGAGTACATGAAGCGCCTCACCGCGGCCGCGACGTGCATGCTTGCCCTCGCGGCCGCGGGTGGTTGTGGGGGAGATGACGGGGAGGGCGCTGCCGGCGACGGCTCGGCGACTCGCCTGGAGGTGGTGATCCGCCCGCAGGGCCCGGACGGCCCCGCCAAGCGTCGCCGGATCGAATGCGACGGCGGCGACTGCGCTCGGCTCGGGGACCTGACGGCGGCCGACCTGGCGCCGGTGCGCAGCGACGTGGCCTGCGCCGAGATCTACGGCGGGCCCGCCGTCGCGACGGTGACCGGCACGCTTCGCGGCGAGCCCGTGAAGGCGAGCTTCAACCTCACGAACGCCTGTGAGAGCGAGCGCTGGCGGCACAATCGGACGCTGCTCGGCGCCCCGCCCCGGAGCTAGATGCTTCGGGTGAGCCCTCCGTCCACCAGCAGCGCGACTCCCGTGATGTAGCTCGCGCGTTCGGAGCAGAGGAAGGCCGCCGCCGCGGCGATCTCCTCGATCGTGCCGAGGCGGCCCGCGGGCACCTGCTCGCGGGCCACCTCCTGCGCCTCTTCGATAGAGCCGTGCAGGTGGGCGATCCGGTCGGTGGCGATGCGCCCGGGCAGGATCGTGTTGAGCGTGATCCCGTCGCCCGCCAGCTTCTGGGCGAGCGTCTCGAAGGCGCCGAGCAGGCCCGGACGGTGCGAGTTCGAGAGCATCAGGCTCGGGATCGGCTCACGGGCGGCCGATGACGAGACGCTCACGATGCGACCGAAGCCCCGCTCGCGCATGCCGGGCACGACGCGCTCGATCAGCTCGATGGGCGCCACCACGAGCTCGCGGTGAGCCGACTCCCACTGCTCGCGCGTGAACTCGAGCGGATCGCCGCCGGGCGGCCCGCCCGTGTTCGTCACGAGGATGTCGATGGGTCCGAGGTCGCGCTCAACGCTCGCGAGCAGCTCCGGGGCCGCGTCGAGGTCGAGCGTGTCGTGCACGTACGGGCGCGCCCCGATCTCCCCGGCCGCCGCCTCGATCTTCTCGGCGGTCCGCGAGCTGACCGCCACGCGAGCCCCCTCCCGGGCCAGCTCGCGCGCGATGCCGAAGCCGATGCCCTGGGAGGCGCCGGTCACGAGCGCGACCTTGCCCTCGAGCCCGAGGTCCATGGCTGGCAGGGTATCCGGCCCCCGATGTAGGGTCGTTCCGATGCCCGGCCTCCGGCTCCTGCTCCGCATGGCCCCGTTCTTCGTCGGCGCGCTTGCCGCTGCCGTATGGCTGCGGCGCAGGCAGGCGGATCGCCTGGCGCTGGCGCCGCCGCCGGCGGTGCCGGAGCTCGAGGCGCCGAGGCCGCGCACCGGCCGCTTCGACAGCGAGCCGCGGCACGAGCCGATCGACATCGTGACGGTCGTCGACGACCTGCTCGCGATCGGCCTCTAGCGGCCCACGTACCCCATTCGGGGATCAAGCGGGGCATCCGCTGCTCCGATCTGCTTGGATGTACGACTTCTGATTCGAACTGCCGAGTCCTCGCCGTCCCGACAGCGAGGAACGGGGGACCCAATTGCGGCCGTCACGGCCGCTGGGGCGAATCGCGACCAGCGCGTCGCGTAGCGCCACTTTCCGG
>DASQER010000295.1:0-2737 GCA_035633575.1 Thermoleophilaceae bacterium | reverse complement strand
GGGTCGGCGCCCGCGCTCGCCAGCCGGTCCGCGGCGCTGTCGCGCTCCGCGGCGTTCGGCAGCACGATCTCGTAGCGGTCGAGCCCGAGCGCGCCGGCCGGAGGCGCGGGGGCGCCCTGGCTCTGCCAGGTGTTCACGCCGAGGTGGTGGTGGTAGCCGCCGGCCGACAGGAACAGGGCGCCGGGGTAGGAGCGGACCATCACGTCGAGGCCGAGCGCGCTGTTGTAGAAGCCCTCGGCCGCGGGGATGTCCGCGACCTGCAGGTGCACGTGGCCCATCGTCGTTCCGGACGGCATGCCGTTGGACGGCCGCTCGGCGGGGTCGAGCTCGCCCAGCACGCTCTCGAGGTCGAGCGGGAGCGTGGCCATGCGCAGCTCGCGGCCGTCGTGGCTCCACTGCTCCCGCGGGCGGTCGCGGTAGATCTCGATGCTGTTGCCCTCGGGATCCTGCAGGTAGAGCGCCTCGCTCACCAGGTGGTCCGAGGCGCCGGTGAGCCGCCAGCCTGCGCCCGCCACGCGGTTGAGCGAGCGCGCCAGCTCCGCCCGGTCGGGGACGAGGATCGCGAGGTGGAAGAGGCCGGTGCTGAAGCCGGGCGCGCGCGGGGCGTCCGGCGCCGCCACCAGCTCGATTACGGGCTCCCCCTCGGCTGCCCCTAGGCGCGTCACGTCGCCCTCGCGCTCCACGGCCCGCAGCCCGATCACGCGCTCGTAGAAGGTCGTGAGGTCGTCGAGGTCCGCCACCCGCAGGCGCACCTTCCCGATGGCTGTGTCCGGAGGGATCATCTGCTTGGAGGGAAGAAGCCGAAGAACACGATTTTCGCAGCTTCTACCCGGGCGCCGAGCCAAAGGCGTCGACGTTCATTCCCCGATTCTCGACAATGTGGGGAATGGCCGAGCCCACCGTCGACGACCTGCCCGCCGAGGCGGACGCCCTGGAGGCGCGTCTCTTCGAGCTCGGGAGCATCGGCGGCGATGAGGTGCGCGAGCCCCACCGGCACGCCTACCACGAGCTGATCTGGGTCCGTGAGGGCCGCGGCAGCCACCTGATCGACGGCGAGCGCGTGGAGTTCGGACCGCGCACGCTCACCCTGATCGCCAAGGGGCAGGTGCACCAGTTCGAGCGCGCCGAGCGCGTCAGCGGAGTGGTGGTCCGCTTCGACGACGAGTGGCTGACGGGCGGCCTCGCCGAGGAGATCGGGCGGCGCTGGCTCTTCACGAGCCAGGGCTGCACGTCGCTCAGTGCGCCGGACGACGAGGCGGACCGCTTCGACGCCCTGCTGGACCTGCTGCGCGTGGAGGTCGAGCGGCCGGCCGTCCGCGAGTCGTCGGAGCTGCGCCGGCACCTGCTGTCGGCCGCGCTGCTGTGGGCGCAGCGCTGGAGGGAGGCGCAGCTGCACGAGGGCGGCGCCAGCAGGGCGGACGTCCACCTGCACCAGCAGTTCCTCGAGACCCTGGAGCGCGACTTCGCGACGAGCCACGACGCCGGCCACTACGCCGCCGAGCTCGGAGTCACGACCGGCACGCTGTCGCGGCTGCTCACGCGGCTGACCGGACGGACCGCCAAGCAGCTGATCCTGGAGCGGGTGCTGCTCGAGGCAGCCCGCCTGCTGCGCTTCAGCGACCTGTCGGTGAAGGAGATCGCCGCTCGGCTGGGCTTCAAGGACCAGTTCGCGTTCAGCCGCACCTTCAAGCGCCAGCGCGGCGAGGCGCCGCTCGACTTCCGCAACCGCCGGTAGCCAGCATCGGCTAGACGCTGCTCGTTACGCCGATTCAGGAGCCATCGGCGCGGCGCCAGACCGCCTTCGGACCGCGGTCGGCTACGAACTTGCCCTCTGCTCGCAGAGCGTTCAGCACCTGCCGCAGCGTGGCGGAGCTGATGCCGGGTAGCGCGGCGTTCGCCTCCGCGAAGCGGAACTCCGGCGGGGCCTCGTGCAGGACGTAGTGGCGGGCCTGCTCGGCCTTCGTCCCCTTGGCGTTGTGGGCGGCCGAGACCTTCGTTTCGAACTGCTCGTACGCCTCAGCAAGGATTGAGACAAAGTAGGTCAGCCACGGCCAGGGGTCGTGCGCGGCTTCGTGCCATCCCTGCTGGGATGCCTCGAGGGCGTCGTAGTAGCCGTTCTTGTTCTGGAAGATGAGCTGCTCGACGCTCACGTAGCGCGCGACCCCGTATCCGAGGCGCAAGAGCTCGTGGACCGTGAGCAGTCTGGAGATGCGGCCGTTGCCGTCGGCAACGGGATGAATAGCGAGGAAGTCGAGGGCGAAAAGACCGTGAAGCAGGACCGGGTGGCCCGCGTTGGCTTCGAGGGCCTCGTTATAACCGGCAATGAGCGACCGCAGGGCGGATTCGGTCAGGTCCGGGGCGACCGGCGTGAAGACGATGCGGCGTCTGCCGTTCTCGTAGGAGGCGATGTAGTTCTGTTCGATCTTCGCGCGACCGGGCTCGCCTGTCGTGTACCGATGGAGACGCGTCGCGAGGTAGAACGGGAGCGCCGGGGTGATGGGTTCGCGCCGCTGTTTGCGAACCAGCTCGTCGATAGCGTCGCGGTAGCCCGCGAATTCCTGCTCGTTGCGGTTCCGGAACGTCGCGTCGGGGCGGCGCGCGAGTTGCTCCGCCCGTTGCGTCGGGACGTCGTAGCCCTCGATCGCCGTGGAAGCCTGGATGGACGCAACACGCGTGGCCTCGGCCAAGTTCTTGAGCACCTGCGGCACCTGCTCGGCGAACAGCTGCTCGCGTCCTC
>DASQER010000294.1:0-2791 GCA_035633575.1 Thermoleophilaceae bacterium | reverse complement strand
TGTCGCGGTTCAGGCGGAGGGCCGGAGGCCCGGAGCCTGAACCGCGGGCGCGACGCCGGCGCCCCGCTCGCGCAGCCGGTAGCTCTTGCCTTTGAGGGTGACCATGTGGGCGTGGTGGATGAGGCGGTCGATGAGGGCGGCGGCGACCATGGCGTCGCCGAGGATTTCGCCCCACGCTTCGAAGCCGCGGTTGGAGGTGACGATGATCGAGCCGCGCTCGTAGCGGCGCGCGATCAGCGCGAAGAGCAGGTTCGCGGCTTGGCGCTCCAAGGGCAGGTAGCCGATCTCGTCGACGACGAGCAGGTGGTAGCGCTCCAGGCGTCTGAGTTCGTCGTCGAGCGCGTTGCGGTGCTGCGCTTGCTCGAGGCGGTCGACCCATTGCTGGGCGGTCGCGAACGCGACGCGCTGGCCGTGCTGGCAGGCCTTGATCGCCAGCGCGATGAGGTTGTCCCGTAGCTCGTAGAACTTGAGGTGGCGGTCCTCCGTCGCCTCGTCCGTTGCCGCTGGCAGCGTGGCGAGTGCGAATCAGTCCATCGAGACGAGGAGAACCGCCAATGAGGACCGTAGAGCAGGATGCCGACGCGATCGGCGAGACGAGGTTCGACGCGCTGCCTGAGCGCGTGCAGGACGCGCTGGGCGAGCTGGCCGGCGCGGCCAAGGAAGGGCTGCTGGCGCTGAGCGTCGGCGTCGGGTTCGGCGTGCTGAGCGAGCTGATGGCCGAGGAGGTCGATGACGTCGTCGGTCTGAAGGGCCGACACGACGCCGAGCGTTCGGCGGTCCGTCACGGCCACGAGGCCGGCGAGGTCACGCTCGGCGGGCGGCGAGTGTCCGTCCAGCGCCCGCGCGTGCGGGCCGCCGACGGCAGCGGTGAGGTGGCGCTGGCGACCTACGCGCACTTCGCTGACCGCGATCCGCTGACGAAGGTCGTGCTGGAGCAGATGCTGGCGGGCGTCTCGACGCGCCGCTTCGCGCGCACGCGTGAGCCCGTCGGCCAGGATGTCGTCGATGCCGAGCGCTCGGCATCGAAGTCGACGGTCAGCCGCGAGTTCGTCGGCAGGACCGGCGAGCACCTCAAGGCGCTCATGTGCCGCTCGCTGGCCGACGTTCGTCTGGCCGCGCTGATGCTCGACGGTCTGGAGCTCAAGGGCCGCTGCTGCGTCGTGGCGTTGGGCGTCACGACCGACGGCGTCAAGGTTCCGCTGGGCCTGTGGGACGGCTCGACGGAGAACAAGCGCGTCTGCGTCGAGCTGCTCGCCGACCTCGTCGACCGCGGCCTGGACTGCGATCAGGGCGTGCTCGTCGTCCTGGACGGCGGCAAGGCGCTGCGGGCCGCCGTCGATGCCGTCTTCGGCCACGTCCCCGTCCAGCGCTGCGTTCGCCACAAGGAGCGCAACGTGCTCGATCACCTTCCCGAGCGCGACCGGCCCGCGGTCAAGCGGCGGCTGCGCGCGGCCTGGAAGCTGAGCGATCACCGCGCCGCGATCGAGCGTCTGGAGGCGTTCGCCGGCGAGCTCGCGCACTCGCACCCCGGCGCGGCGGCGTCGCTGCGCGAGGGTCTGGCCGAGACCGTCACGCTGCAGCGCCTGGGCGTCCATCCCCAGCTGTGGAAGACGCTGTCCTCGACGAACCCGATCGAGTCGATGATCGGCATCTGCCGCGCCACCAGCCGCAACGTCAAGCGCTGGCAGAACGGCGACATGTGCCTGCGCTGGACGGCCGCCGGGATGCTCGAAGCCGAGGCCCAGTTCCGCAAGATCATCGGCTACAAGCACCTCGCCGACCTCGCCCTGGCCGTCGAGCGCGACGTCGCCGCCGGGCGCGCTGCGACGACCCGCTCGACCACCCCGCCCAACGACACGACCACCGCGACCGAGCCGGCCGCTACGCTCGCAGCCGCTCACTGATCACCGGATCGCCACCGCGAAGTTCCACGGCGAACGGGACAACCTCATCAGGGCGTCGTAGCGGGCCAGGGGGCGGATCTCGACCTCTGGCTCTTTGGGCCGCCGGCGCTCTGAGCGCAGCCGATCGAGCTCTGCTTGGTGGGCGGGGTCGGTGAAGGTCAGGTGCTTGGCGAAGCTGCGACGGTGGCGGGCGGCGAGCTCGCTGGTGTCGAGCGCGATCGCTGTGATCTCGCGCTGGCCGATGCGGACCTCTACCCGCCGTCCCGCCAGGCGGGGGTCGAGCGAGTAGTCGTTGGTGTCCCATCGCAGGTAGGGCTGGGCGGCGACCCGGATGACGAAGCGGCGATCGAGGTCGGGCATCGCCTCGGGTAGCGGGCGCATGGCTTCGCGCTCCAAGACGAGGCGCTCGGCGGGCACCGCGCGGGTGGTGCGATGAAGGCGGCAGTTGGCGCGGCCTTCGAACCAGCGGTCGAGCTGGTGCTGGTAGTCGAGCTCATTGGCGAAGGCGCGGTCGGGCTCGAAGCTTCGCTCGATGAAGTCGTGAAGGCGTTCGAGCATGCCCTTTGCCTGGCAGTCGCCGCGGTCGAGGATCACCCAGCCGAGGCCGAGCTGACCGCAAAAGGCGGCGAAGGCGTCGGTGGGCTGGCCGCCGCCGCGATGGATCGCGCCCTCGCGATCCCAGACCGCCTTTTCAGGCAGCGCCCCGAGCTGGGCGAGGCAGCGGCTCATGCCCCAGAGGATGTCGGGGGCCTCTTTGGAGAAGATCAGGGCACCGGCGCCGGCGCGCGAGTAGCCCGAACAGCAGGTGAGGACCCAGCCACGGCGCAGCTGGCCGTGGCCGACCGGGATCGGCTGGCTCGGCTCCCAGAGGTCGAACTGGACCAGCT
>DASQER010000293.1:0-2455 GCA_035633575.1 Thermoleophilaceae bacterium | reverse complement strand
CCCGGCCTCGCGCCTCGCCGACGGGAAGGCGAAGCTCGAGGCGCTCAAGGCCCAGGCTGCCGCGCGCAAGGCGAAGGCATCCTCCGGCGAGCCGTCCCCCGGCGAATGAGGGTCGGGATCGATCTCGGCACCACGTACTCCCTCGTCGCCGAGATGGACGTCGAGGGCCAGCCCCGCCTGGTCCCCGACTGCTCCGACCCGGACCTCGTCCACACCCCCTCGGCCGTGCACATCACGCCCGAAGGCAACGCCTTCGTCGGCACGCTCGCGGAGACGCTGCTCGAGAACGACCCCGCAATCCAGGTGATCCGCTTCTTCAAGCGCCAGTTCGGCTCGCGCGAGCCGGTCTTCTTCGACGAGCGTGGACAGGCATGGCTGCCCGAGGCGATCGCCGCCCTGCTGCTGCGCAAGCTGGTGTTCGACGCCGAGAGCGCCTCGCCCGAGCGCGTCGAGCGCGCGGTGATCACGGTGCCCGCTCACTTCAACGACCCGCAGCGCAAGGCCGTCCTGAACGCGGCCGCGCTGGCGAAGCTGCCGGTGCTGGGCCTGGTCGAGGAGCCGGTCGCCGCCGCGCTGCACTACGGCGTGCAGAAGGGCGTCGTGGACCGGATCGTGCTCGTCTACGACTTCGGCGGAGGCACCTTCGACGCGACCGCGCTCAGCATGGACGCGAGCGGCGTCTACGTGCTGGCCAAGACAGGCCTCACGGAGCTCGGGGGCAAGGAGATCGACGAGAGAATCGGCGAGATGGTCCTCGCGCAGTTCGCCCATGCCCTCGGGCGGCCCCCCGCCACCGGCGCCCGCACTCTCCTCGAGCTGCGGCGCGTCTCTGAGGAGCTGAAGATCGAGCTGTGCCTGCCCGGCCGCAAGTCGGTCCGCCGGCTGGTGCTGCTGGGCGGCCAGGCGGTCGAGGTGGAGATCACGGCCTCGCGCTTCGAGGCCGCGATCCGCGACCTCGTGGAGCAGACCCGGGCCGAGACGCTGCGCTGCGTCACCGAGGCCGGCCTGCAGCCGGGCGACGTGCAGGACGTGCTGCTCGTGGGCGGCTCCTCGCTCGTGCCGCTGGTCGAGGCGCGGCTGCGAGAGCTCTTCTGCGGGCCGGGCCAGAGCGTCCTCTACCACGAGCCCAGCCGAGCGGTGGCCTACGGCGCTGCGCTGCACGCGGCCCAGTTGAGCGGCGACGCCGAGGCCTTCGCGATTCCGCCCGAGCTGCGCGGTGTGAGCGGCTATCACGTCGGCGTCCGCACCGTGGACCCGGCCCTCGGGCGGGTGAGCGTCGACACGCTGATCAAGAAGAACATGCCGCTGCCGATCAAGGTGCGCAAGACCTACTACACGACCCGGCCGAACCAGGAGCGGATCGTGCTCGACTTCGTGCAGTTCCGCGACACCGCAGACAGCCTGGTCGGGCTCGGCCAGCTGGTGGTGGGCCCCCTGAGCGCGCCCCGCGCCAACTACCCGGTCGAGGTCACCACCGACTACCGCGTCGACGGCACGATCGCGGTCGAGGCCTACGACGCGCAAACGGGCCTCGAGCTGGCGGCGGTGTTCGGCGGCGACTCTGCCGGATCCGCCGGCCTCGCGCCACAGAAAGCCCTCGTGGATTCCACCGTCATCAACAACGTGATCACATGAGCCACCCGCCCCACCGCCCCGCCCGCTCCCGCCTGCACGCCTCGGTCGTCGCCACCGCGGTCGCCGTGGCGCTCCTGCTGCCCCTGACCGTGCATCTGGCGCGGCGCTGGCACGCCCTGTCGGATCAGCGCTCCCGCCTCGAGACCGAGCTCGCCACGCTGTCGAGCCGCAACGTCGTGCTGCAGCGCGCCAGCGAGGCGCTCTCGCTCTCGAAGTTCCAGCTGTGCAACAAGAGCCGCGACACGCTGAGCCTGCCCTGGCTGGCCGCCGTCTACCACGACGGCCGGCGCCTGCAGCTGTTCGACCCGCTGCGCTGCCAGGGCTTCCGGCCGCCGGAGCTCGGCGGCGGCGAGAGCCGGGTCCTGAACCACAGCTCGACCGAGGAGGGCTGCAACTGGAACGGATCGGTCGCGTTCTACGCCCTGCACCTCGAGCGCGAGTCGGAGGCGGGCTCCCACGCCTACAACGTGGCGGGGGCCTGGCGCGGTTTCGACCGCGACTGCTTCACGGTGGAGTGACGCGATGCCCGCGACCTTGCGATTGCACCGGGACGGCCAGCCGCCGCTCGAGCTCCAGGGCGAGCGCGCGCTCGTCGGCCGCGACAAGGGCTGCGACGTCGCCATCGACGACACCTCCGTCTCGCGCCGGCACGTGGCGCTCGAGCGCCGCGGCGAGGACTGGTTCGTGGTGGACCAGGGGAGCGCCAACGGCTCGTTCGTCGACGGAAAGCGCGTCGGCGAGGCACCGCTGCGCGACGGCCAGCGCCTGCGGCTGGGCTCGGTCGAGTTGCGCGTGGAGATCGAGCTCGACGTGCCGGAGA
>DASQER010000292.1:0-2634 GCA_035633575.1 Thermoleophilaceae bacterium | reverse complement strand
GCGGAGGACCCCCCCGGGAAGAAGCACTTCAGCTCGCGCCCCTCGGGCGGCCCGCCCGCGATCCCGTAGACGATCTCGCGCACCGGGATGCCGAGCTCGATCTCGTAGTTGCCCGGCCTGCGCACGTTGCCGGACACCGAGACGATCTTGGTGCCGGTCGAGTTGCCCTCGCCGTGCTGCTTGTACCACTCGGCGCCCCTCTCGATGATGATCGGGGTGTTGCAGAGCGTCTCGACGTTGTTGATCAGCGTCGGGCCCTGGTAGAGGCCCTGGTTCGCGGGGAACGGCGGCTTCAGCCGCGGGTTGCCGCGCTTGCCCTCGAGCGCGTCGAGCAGGCCGGTCTCCTCGCCGCAGATGTACGCCCCCTGGCCGCGGTGGACCACCAGGTCGAACGAGTGCTCCGACTCGAGGATGCGCTTGCCGAGATAGCCCTGCTCGTACGCCTCGGCTACGGCGGCGTCGAGGATGTCCGCCTGGAGCTCGTACTCGCCGCGGATGAAGATGAAGCCCTTGTTGGCCCCGGCCGCGATCGAGCCGATGATGCAGCCCTCCACCAGCAGGTGCGGGTTCTTCTGCATGAGCAGCCGGTCCTTGAAGGTGCCGGGCTCGGATTCGTCCGCGTTGCAGCAGAGGTACTTGTCCATCGCGCCCTTGGGGACGAAGCTCGCCTTCTTCCCCATCGAGAACCCGGCGCCGCCGCGGCCGCGCAGCCCCGACTCCTCGAGCTCGTGCAGCACCTGCTCGGGGCTCATCTCGAGCAGCGCCTTGCGCATCGAGCCGTAGCCGCCGAGGCGCTCGTAGACCGCGAGCGTGTGCAGGTCCGGCTCGTCGATGTTGGCGAGCAGGACGCGCGTCTCGCTCACCCCTCGTCCTCCTCGTCTTCGCGCAGCTCGCGTGTGGCGGGATCGATGCGTTCGCCGGCGAGGCTCGTGCCCGGCGCTAACGGCTCGCGGATCGGCTTCGGCTGGGGCGGCGGGCCCTCGGCCGGCGGGACCTCGAGCTCTTCGTCGTCCGGCCACCCGCCACCCGCCGGGTGCAGGGAGGGGTGCTCCGGCGGCTCGTCGGGCTGGGGCGCAGGGACGGGGATCCGGAAGCCGGGATCCGCGAGGCCGCGCCCGGGCAGCACCGTCTCGCCGGCCTTGACCTGGCGGATGAACTCGGGCGCGTCGTCGGTCGAGAGGGGCCCGACGTAGCGGCCGTCAACCGATGCCATCGGCGCCATGTCGCAGGCGCCGAGGCACTCGAACTCGCGCACCTCCACGTCCTCGAGCCCCTGCGCATCCGCCTGCTCGGCGATCGCGTTGTAGACCTTCTTCGCGTTCCGCACGTGACACGCCACGCTCGTGCACACGTACACGTAGCGGCTGCCCGTCGGCTCGGTGCGAAGCATGTCGTAGAAGGTCGCCACGCTCGAGAGATAGGCCGGCGTGACCTGCATCACGGCCGCCACCTGCCGGAGCGCCTCCGGCGAGCACCAGCCGTGCACGCGCTGCGCCGCGCCGAGCGCGGGCAGGGTGGCGGACTGGCGGTCGGGGTAGAGCCGCATCAGCCGCTCGATCTCGGCGCGCAGCTCCTCGGGCACGTCGACCTCCGCCGGGTCCGGGATCGTCGCCGGCAGCGCCTCCAGGTCCACCGCCTCGTCCCAGAGCTCGTCCCTCACCGGTCCACTCCGCCGAGGATCGGATCCAGCATCGCCACGCAGGTGATGAAGTCGGCGAGCAGCGAGTCGCGCGCCATCTCGGGCAGCGCCTGCAGGTTCACGAAGCTCGGGTCGCGCATGTGCACGCGCGCCGGCTTGGCGGAGCCGTCGGCCAGCACGTAACAGCCGAGCTCGCCGCGCGGCGACTCCACCGCCGCGTAGGTCTCTCCGGGCGGCACCCGAAAGCCCTCGGTCACCAGCTTGAAGTGGTGGATGAGCGCCTCCATCGAGGTGGCGAGCTCGTGGCGCGGCGGCAGGGCGACCTTCCGGTTGTCCGTGATGTACGGGCCCTCGGGCAGGCCGTCGAGCGCCTGCTCGACGATCTTGAGGGACTCGCGCATCTCCTCGACGCGCACGCGGAAGCGGTCGTAGTTGTCGCCCACGGTGCCGACCGGCACGTTGAAGTCGAAGTTCTCGTAGCCCGAGTAGGGCGTCGCCTTGCGCAGGTCCCACGGGTGGCCGGTGGCGCGCAGCAGCGGCCCGGTCACGCCGAGCGCGAGCAGCTTCTCCACCGGCACGATGCCCGTGCCCTTGGTTCGCTGGAGCCAGATCTCGTTGCGGTCGAGCAGGGAGAGGTACTGGTCGATGCGCTGGCGCATGATCGCGATGAAGCCGCGCGTCTTCTCCTCGAAGCCGGGCGGGATGTCCTCGACCACGCCGCCCACCTGGAAGTAGCGGGTGTGCAGCCGCTGGCCGCTCGACATCTCGAAGAGGTCGAGCACGAGGTCGCGGTCGCGGCAACCCCACCAGAGCATCGTGATCGCGCCGAGGTCGAGCGCGCCGGTGGCGATCCAGAACAGGTGCGAGGCGATCCGGTTCAGCTCGAGGTGGATCACCCGCAGCCACTGCGCGCGCTCCGGGACCTCCTCGTCGAGGAGCTGCTCGACCGCCATGCAGAAGGCCATCGAGTTGAAGTAGTAGGCGAGGTAGTCCAT
>DASQER010000291.1:0-3439 GCA_035633575.1 Thermoleophilaceae bacterium | reverse complement strand
AGCATGTGGTCGTGCCGGTGCAGGACCACGCCGTCCTCATCCACGATGATCGCCGACCGGCGCGTGCCCACGACGGGCGCGTGGGCCCCGTACGACTTCGCGACCGCGTTGTCCTCGTCGGCCAGCAGCGGCACGTTCAGCCCGTGCTCGGCGGTGAAGTTGCGGTGCGAGTCGACGCTCTGCGACGAGATGCCGACGATGGTCGCGCCGAGAGCGCCGAGCGCATCCGCGTCGTCGCGGTACGAGCAGAACTGCTTGGTGCAGACGGGCGTGTTGTCGCCGGGGTAGAAGAGCAGGACGACCCGCTCGCCACGGTGGTCGGAGAGCCGGAAGCTCCCCTCGGTCCCGTCGAGCTCGAAGTCCGGCGCCGGGTCCCCGACCTGGGGTCGCTTGGCCATGCCGGGCAGCATGTCAGGCCCGCCGGTAGAGCCCGTACAGCGATGCGCTGAGCAGCGCCGCGGCGCCGACGAACGCAAGCTCGACCTGCAGCACCCGGTCGTCGAAGTCGGCGAGCAGCAGGAAGAGCACGAACCCGAGCGCGGCCGTCGTCCAGTACGCGGCCGCCTGGGCGGCGCGGCCGTGGGCCAGCAGCGCCTGGTTCAGCGTGGCGGCCGACAGGTAGAGGCCCATGCCGAACGCGACCAGCACGAGGCCGCCGCGCTCGTAGTCGAACTCGCCGCCGAAGAGCAGGTCCATGACCTGGGGCCCGGCGACCAGCATCACGAGCGCCACGCAGCCGGCGAAGCCGGCGACGGCCGTGAGGGTGAGGTTCACGCTGCGTCGGAACGGGTCGGCCTCGCCGCCCGCGCGCAGGCGGGTGAGGTGGGGGAGGATCGAGGTCTGCACCGCCTGGAAGAGCTGAAGCGGCGCGCGGGCAATGAGGAGCACGTTGAACGTGAACCCGGCGAGCGCGGCGCCGCCGGAGTCCTCGGTCGCCTTCACCAGCAGCGGACCAGCGTTCAGGAAGGTCTGCTCGCAGAGCATGATCACGAGCACGGCCGCGGCGAAGCCCGTGCCGCGGGCAAGGGTGAACCCGGGGTCGGGCGGCTCGGGCGCGCGTTCGGCAGGCGCCAGCCTGCGTGCCAGCGCCGGCGGCACCACCGCCAGCGACACGATCGGCGCGGCCGCCATGCCGAGCGCCACCACGGACTGTCCCTCGGCTATCCCGATCGCGACGGCCAGCACGAACAGGCAGCGCGAGCTGGCCTCCATGAGCACGAGGCCGCCGTAGAGGCCGAAGCGGCGGTGTCCCGCCAGGTAGCCGCGCGCGAAGTAGCTCGCCGCGTACGCAAGCACGCCCACGAGCAGCACCCAGTACAGCGTCGAGGACCCGCCGAAGAGGTCGTCCTGGATCGGCCCGCGAAGGACGAGCGCCACCACCGCGAACAGCAGGCCGAGCGCCAGCTGGATCGTCGCGGCGACGCGCAGGTGGGCCGTGCCGCCGACCCCGCGCGCGTCGTGGTCGGCGATCGTGCGCGAGAGCAGCTGCTCCACCGGCCGGTAGAGCACCGACACGGTGATGAACATCGCCGACCACAGCAGCGTTATGCGGCCGTACTCGTCCTCCGGCAGCGCGTGGCTCGCGAGCGAGAAGTAGGCGAAGGTGATGAGGCCGGTGGCGCCGATCCCCACCGACAGGATCGCCGCGCCGCGGCCGTACGACCTAGAGCTAGCCTTCGAGCCTGACAAGCAGCATGGTCCAGGGGAAGGGCGAGCGGGCCTCCTCGACCGTGCCGTAGCGCGAGAGCAGCGAGACGAACGCGCGCTTGGGCCAGTGGTTCACGTGGCCCGGGGTGTTGCCGAGGTCGCGCCAGTAGGCGCCGCGCGCCATGTTGAGCCCGCGCCAGAGCGGCTCGCGCGGCACGGACACGAGCAGGTGGCGGCGCGCCACCCGCGCCATCTCCGCGAGCGTCGCCGCGGGCTCGGGAACGTGCTCGAGCAGCTCGATCGCCGTGGCGAGGTCGAACTCGTCGTCGGCGAACGAGAGTCGCGTGGCCTCCTCGGCGCGGAACTCCAGGTTCGGGCGCTCGCGCTTCTCCCACTCCGCGCGCAGCTTCGGGTCCTCGAGGTCGATGCCGACGATGCGCCCGTCCCCGAGCCGCTCCGCCCACTCGACGGTGAGCACGCCCTCGCCGCAGCCGACGTCGAGGACCGACCCCGGCGCGGCCTGCGACCAGAGCTCGTCCAGCGTCGCGTGGAAGCCGCCCATCAGGCGCCTCACCACCGGGTTCGACGAGCCGTACTTGTCGAACGTGTTCCCGGTCGGGACCTCGGTCGCCGTGGCGCCGCCGCCGCTCACAGCTTCAGCGCCTCCCGGTCCTCGGTCTTGCCGGTGGCGCGCCCCGCCTGCGCGCCGGTGGTGGCCTGCTGGCCCGTCTCGCCGGCGCCCGGCTCGTAGTGGGAGGGCGCCACGCCCAGGTGCAGCTCGACCCTGCGGATCCGCTCGAGGACGCGCTGCTGAAGGATGCGGCTTCCCGAGAGGATGTCGCCGATCACGCCGAGGGCGGCGAGCTGCACCGCCACTATGAAGAGGGTGGAGCCGAGGATCAGCGACTGGATGTGGCCGCCGCTGTCGCTGTTCACGACGAACCACAGGAAGCGGAGCCAGATCACGGCGCCGAAGAGCGCGACCACGGCAGCCGCTGCGAGGAACACCCGCAGCGGCTCGTAGAGCGTGTAGATGCGGAAGATCGAGACCGTGTTGCGCCTGACGTACGCCCACATCGAGGGGAACAGGCGCGACTCGCGCGTCTGGTCGTTGGTCCGGATCGGGACGTGCTCGACGGCCACCAGCATCTTGCCCGCCTGGATGATCGACTCGAGCGTGTAGGTGAACTTCGAGACCACCTGCAGCTGCAGGGCGGCCTCGCGGTTGTAGGAGCGGAAGCCCGAGGTCGTGTCCGGCACGCTGGTCCCCGACGCGCGCCGCACCACCGCGCTGCCCCAGCGCTGGAGGCGCTTCTTGAGCGGCGAGAAGCGCTCGATCTGGTCCGTCTCGCGATCGCCGATGACCATGTCGGCCTGACCGGCCAGGATCGGCTCCACGAGCTTGTGGATGTCGCCGCCGTGGTACTGGTTGTCGGCGTCCGTGTTGACGATGATGTCCGCGCCCAGCTTGAGCGAGGCGTCGAGGCCCGCCTGGAACGCCGCCGCGAGGCCCTTGTTGTTCGTCAGGCGCACGACGTGGTGCACACCGTGCTCGCGCGCGACCTCGACGGTGCGGTCCGTGGACCCGTCGTCGATCACCAGCCACTCCACCTCGTCGATGCCCTGGATCTCGCGCGGGAGGTCGGCGAGCGTGGAGGGAAGCGTTAGCTCCTCGTTGAAACAGGGGATCTGAACAATGACTTTCATGCGAGGGGGCGTAGCGTAGTTGGAGAGCCGGTTAACACCTGATTCACAAGCAAATCCTCTGCTAGCCTCCGCAGCCCTCGCAATC
>DASQER010000290.1:0-7266 GCA_035633575.1 Thermoleophilaceae bacterium | reverse complement strand
GTGCCGGCCGCGATGGTGCGCGCGTACTCCGCGGCCGCGGGAGGTGGCTTCGCGCAGCGGCTGCTCGCCGCGCTCGAGGCCGCGGAGGGCGAGGGCGTCGGGATCGGCAGGGACGACACGATCTTCGCCACCCGGCCGGGCACCGTGCAGTTCGCGGCCGGCCGCCGCGGGCGCCTGATCTCGGTCGAGCCGGCCGAGTAGCCTCCCGGCCCTGACCTACTCGATCGTCGCACGTGACCCGTCGAGCGGGGAGCTTGGCGTGGCAGTCCAGTCGCACTTCTTCGGGGTCGGCTCGCTCGCGAGCTGGGCCCAGGCCGGCGTGGGCGCGGTGGCCACGCAGTCGGTGGTCGAGCCGGCCTACGGGCCGCGCGGCCTCGCCCTGATGCGCGACGGCAAGAGCGCGCCGGCCGCGCTCCATCAGCTGCTGACCGACGACCCGCAGGAGCCAGTGCGCCAGGTGGCGATGATCGACCGCGGCGGCCGGGTGGCGGTCCACACCGGGTCGCGCTGCATCGTGCACGCCGGGCATGCCGTGGGCGACCAGGTCAGCGCCCAGGCGAACATCATGGAGCGCGACACCGTGCCGGCCGCGATGGTGCGCGCGTACTCCGCGGCCGCGGGAGGTGGCTTCGCGCAGCGGCTGCTCGCCGCGCTCGAGGCCGCGGAGGGCGAGGGCGGCGACCTGCGCGGGCGCCAGTCCGCGGCGCTCGTCGTGGTGTCGCCGAGAACCACGGGCAGCCCGGCCGAGGACCGGCCCATCGACCTGCGCGTGGAGGACCATCCCGATCCCGTCGGAGAGCTGCGCCGGCTGCTCGGGATGCGGCGCGCCTACTCGCGCGTGGACGCCGCCGACCAGCTCGCCGCGGCGGGCGACGTGGACGGCGCGCTCGCCGAGTACGAGGCGGCGCACCGCTCACAGCCGGACAACGCGGAGCTGGCGTTCTGGCACGGCGTGGCGCTCGCGGCGAGCGGACGCGAGGAGGACGCCGCGCCGATTCTGCGCAAGGCGTTCGAGGCGCACGCCGGCTGGATCGCGCTCCTCGAGCGGCTGCCCGCCGCCGGCCTCTTTCCCGACGACGGCGAGCTGATCGCGCGGCTGATCGGCACCCGGGCGGTCTCGGAGCCGGCGCCGGCTCCGCCGTCGCACTAGGGCCTTGTTCCACGACCGCGCGCGCATCTACGTGCGAGGGGGCGACGGGGGGAACGGCGTGGTCTCCTTCCGGCGCGAGGCGCACGTGCCGAAGGGCGGCCCGGACGGCGGCGACGGCGGGCGCGGGGGCGAAGTGGCGATCGTCTGCGACGCGTCGCTGCGCGACCTCTCCTCGTTCCGGCGCGGCGCGCACTTCAAGGCCCGGCGCGGCGGCCACGGCCAGGGCGCGAACAAGCACGGCGCCACCCCCGAGGTGCTCGAGGTGCGCGTGCCACCGGGGACCGTCGTGGAGGACCCCGAGTCAGGCGACCGCTGGGACCTGGTGAACGCCGGCGACCGCGCGCTGGTGGCGCGCGGCGGCGGCGGCGGCCGCGGCAACAAGCAGTTCGCCACCGCCACGCGCCAGAGCCCGCGCTTCGCCGAGAGCGGCCTGCCCGGCGAGGAGCGCACGCTAGAGCTGCGGCTCAAGCTGATGGCGGACGCCGGCCTCGTGGGTCTGCCGAACGCCGGCAAGTCGTCGCTGCTCGCGCGGCTCACGCGGGCCCAGCCGAAGGTGGCGGACTATCCGTTCACCACGCTCGAGCCCGTGCTCGGGATGCTCCAGCGCGACGACCGCCAGCTCGTGGTGGCCGACATCCCGGGCCTCATCGAGGGAGCGAGCGCGGGCGCGGGCCTCGGGCACGAGTTCCTCGCACACGTGGAGCGCTGCCGGCTGCTCGTGCACGTGCTCGACCTGCAGCCGCTCGACGGGTCAGACCCCGTCGAGAACTTCGAGACCGTGGAGGCCGAGCTGCGCGAGCACGGCCATGGCCTGGCGGACCTGCCGCGCGTCCTGGCGCTCTCGAAGGCCGACCTGGTGCCGCCGGGGCAGGCACGCGAGGCCGTCGAATGGTGGACCCGGCGCCTGAACGCGGGCGCCCCCGAGGATCCCGACGTGCCGCCGCCCGCGGGCGGCGTGCTCGAGGTGCTCGCCACCTCCGCGGCCACCGGGGAGGGGCTCGACGAGCTGGCCGGGGCCATCTTCCGGCACGTCCCGCCGGAGCGGAGCGAGGAGGCGCCCGCCGACACGCCGGCAACCCACCGCGTCTACCGGCCCGGACGGGGCGACGCCTTCAGCGTCGAGCGCACCGGCTCGGGCGCCTTCCGCGTGCAGGGCGAGCGCGTGGAGCGGCTGATCGCCCGCCACGACGTGGACAACGAGGAGGCGCTCCGCTACGTCGAGGAGCGCCTGCGCGCGTTGGGCGTGATCAAGGCGCTGGAGTCGGCCGGGTTCGAGCCCGGCGACGACGTGGAGATCGGCGGCGTCGTGTTCGAGCTCGATCCCGGCGCATCGTTCCACTGATACAAAGCAGCTCGTGGCCCGCATTCTGCTCGCACTGCTCGCCTGCTCCGCCCTCGCCCTCCCCGGGTGCGGCGGCGACGACAGGAAGGACGCCGAGCAGACCGTGCGCGACTTCGTGGAGGCCACGCGGGAGCGCGACGCCGACAGGTTCTGCGACGAGCTGGTGACCCAGGAGTTCCTCGAGCAGTCGATCGGCGCCACCGGCGACAGGGCGAAGGAGTCCTGCAAGCGGGAGCTGAGGGCTCTGAGCGGCCTGCGCGTGAAGCTCGTCAGGATCGTGAAGACCGAGCTGGACGGCGACAGCGCCACGGTCACCGCCGTCCTGCAGCGCCAGGGCCAGCGCCTCGAGCAGAAGCTCCGGCTGAAGAAGGAAGACGGCGACTGGAAGCTGGCCGGCGCGGCCGAGTAGATGGCTACGGTGGTCGTCAAGCTGGGCTCGAGCATCGTCGCGGACGAAGCGGGCGAGCTGCGCATGGGCGTGCTCGAGGCGCTCTCGGACGAGATCGCGGCGCGCCACCAGGCGGGTGACAGCGTGGTGGTGGTCACGTCCGGCGCGATCGCGCGCGGCATGCGGCTGATGGAGCTGCCGATGCGCCCGACGGCGATGGAGGAGCTGCAGGCCGCCTCGGCAGTCGGGCAGGGAAAGCTCTACCGCACCTATGACGAGCTGCTCCAGGAGCGCGACGTCCGCTCGGCCCAGGTGCTGCTGACCTTCTTCGACATGTCGGCGCGCATGCACTACCTGAACGCGCGCCACACGCTCCAGACGCTGCTGCGCTGGCGGGTCGTTCCCGTGATCAACGAGAACGACACGACCACCACGGACGAGATCTCCTTCGGCGACAACGACTTCCTGGCGGCGCAGGTCGCGATCCTGATCGGCGCGGACCTGCTCGTGCTGCTCACCGACACCGGCGGCCTCTACAGCGCCGACCCGCGCCACGATCCCGACGCGCGCCGGGTGGAGGAGGTGCGCTCGCTGGAGGAGCTCGAGAGCTACGACATCGGGCTGTCGAGCTCGCCGCTCGGGTCCGGCGGGATGCGGTCGAAGGTGGTCGCCGCGGAGATGGCCACGGCGGCGGGAATCCCGGTCACGATCACGAGCGGGGTCGACCGCGAGGCGGTGGCCGCCGCGCTGGTCGGCGAGCCCAGCGGCACCCGCTTCCACCCGCAGGAGGGGCGAGTCTCCAGCTTCAAGCTGTGGCTCAAGTACGCGAAGCCGACCCACGGGCGCCTGGTGGTGGACGAGGGCGCGGAGCTGGCGCTGCGCGAGCGCGGCACGAGCCTGCTGCCGGTCGGCGTGTTGGACGTGGAGGGCGAGTTCGAGGCCGGCGACGCCGTGGAGGTGCGCTGCGACGGGCGAGCTGTCGGCAAGGGCATCGTGAACTACTCGGCGGCCGAGCTGCGCCGCATCAAGGGACTGAAGACGGATGCGGTGCGCGAGCTGCTGCCGCGGGCGACCGAGGAGGCCGTGCACCGCGACTACTTCGTGCTCGAGTAGTGCGCTGCGCTCCCCGGGGTGACGCTCATGCTGCCGCGCGCGCCTCCGCGCTCCGGGCGGTCACTGGCTCGCCGCAGCGGTTGCAGAGCAGGCGCTCGTCGACTTCGCCGCCGCACCCCCTGTGGAGCACCCGCATTGGCGGACCGTTCGCGGCCGGGGCGTGCCGGTCGCCCCACTTCATCAGCGAGACGAGCACCGGGAAGAGGTCGACGCCCTTGTCCGTGAGCCGGTACTCGAAGCGCTCCGGGCGCTCCTGGTAGGCGTGCTTCTCGAGGATGCCCTCGTCGACGAGGCGGGAGAGGCGGTCCGTCAGCACGTTGCGCGCGATCCCGAGCCGCTGCTGGAACTCCTCGAAGCGGCGCACGCCGACGAACGCGTCGCGGATCACGAGCATGGTCCAGCGGTCGCCGATCGCCTCGAGGGCGCGGGCCACCGAGCAGACCTGGTTGTCGTAGGTGCGCGGAAGCACTCCTCGCGAGGGCATGCTAGCGCCGATGAGTTGCATCAAGCAACCCGCACGCGGCCGGTGGAAGCACCGGCCCGAGGCCAGGTACCCTCTCTCCATGGCCACAACCGCCCAGTCGGTAGCTGAGCTCTGCGCCCAGGCGAAGCACGCGGCGCGCGAGCTGGCCGTGCTCGACACCGCCACGAAGAACGCCGCGCTCGAGGCCATGGCGGCCGCGCTCGAGCAGCGCTCGCACGAGATCCTGGAGGCGAACGCGCACGACATGGAGGCGGGCGGGGAGGCCGGGCTCCACTCGGGCCTGCTCGACAGGCTGAGGCTGGACGAGACGCGACTTGCCGGCATCGCCCGGGACGTGCGCTCGATCGCGGCGCTGCCTGATCCCGTGGGCGAGACGATCGCCGGCCACCGGCTCGAGAACGGGCTCGACGTGCGGCGCGTGCGCGTGCCGCTCGGGGTGGTGGCCGTGGTCTACGAGGCGCGGCCGAACGTGACGATCGACTGCTCGGCGCTCTGCCTGAAGTCGGGCAACGCGATCGTGCTGCGCGGCTCCTCGACCGCGGCGCACTCGAACGCCGTGCTCGCGCAGGTGGCCGCGAGCGCCGTGCAGTGGGCCGGGATCCCCGAGGGGGCGATCTCGATCGTGAGCGGCGGCGACCGCGACGAGCTGCGCCAGCTCGCCACGCAGGACGGCGTGGTCGACCTGATCATTCCGCGCGGGGGAGAGGGCCTGAAGAACGCCCTGAAGGAGCACGCCACCGTGCCGGTGATGTACGCGTCGGCCGGTGTGTGCCACGTCCTCGTGGACGCGTCGGCGGACCTGGACGACGCCGTGGCGATCACGGTCAACGCCAAGGTCCAGCGCCCCTCGGTCTGCAACGCGATCGAGACGCTGCTCGTGCATGCCGACATCGCGTCCGAGTTCCTGCCGCGCGCGCTCAGCGAGCTGCGCGAGTCCGGCGTGGAGCTGCGCGTGGACGGCCGCGCGCGCTCGCTGGCGGGCGACATCGGGGGCTCGCTGGCGGAGGCCACCGAGGAGGACTGGGCGACCGAGTACCACGCACTGATCCTCTCGGTGAAGGTGGTGAACTCGCTCGAGGAGGGCATCGAGCACATCAACCGCTACGGGACGGGCCACTCCGAGGCGATCGTGACCGGGTCCACCCGCTCCGCCCAGGCGTTCACGACGGCCGTGGACGCCGCGGCCGTGTACGTGAACGCCTCGACGCGCTTCACGGACGGCGCGGTGTTCGGGATGGGCGCGGAGATCGGCAACTCCACGCAGAAGCTGCACGCCCGCGGGCCGATCGGGACGCGCGAGCTGACCACCTACAAGTTCGTGATCGAAGGCTCCGGTCAGGTTCGCGAGTAGCCGGTTTGCGCGTAGGCATCCTGGGAGGAGCATTCAACCCGCCGCACATCGGTCACCTCGTGTGCGCGCAGGAGGCGCTGGTCCAGCTGGAGCTCGACCGCGTGGTCTTCGTGCCGGTGGGCGAGGCGCCGCACCGCGAGCTCGAGGACGACCCGAGTGCGGAGGCGCGGCTCGAGATGGTCGAGCTGGCGATCGACGGCGACGAGCGCTTCTCGACCTCCCGGATCGAGATCGAGCGCGAGGGCCCCTCCTACACCGTGGACACGCTGGAGCAGCTGCGCGCCGAGGCGCCCGGCGACGAGCTCTTCCTGATCCTGGGAGGCGACCAGGCGGCCGCGCTGGCGGCGTGGCACGAGCCCGAGCAGGTGCTCGAGCGCGCGACGGTGGCGGTGCTCGAGCGGCTGAGCTGGGGGCGCAACGCCATCGGGATCAAGATCGGCCGGCTGCGCGGGGCGGAGGCGGTGCGCTACCTCGACATGCCGCTGATGCAGGTGTCCTCGTCGATGGTCCGCCGCAGGGTGCGTAAAGGCCTGCCGATCCGGTACCTGGTGCCCGACGGGGTGGCGAGCTACATCGAGGCGAACGACCTGTACGGAGCCGGAAGCGCGAAGGAGGCGGTGCCCACATGAGCACGCCCACGCCCGCGCCGGACTCCGCCGCGCTGGTCGAGCGGATCGCGGCGATCGCCTCGGACAAGAAGGCGATCGACGTTCGGGTGATCGACCTGCGCGGCATCGTCTCCTACACGGACTTCTTCGTGATCGCCTCGGGCAACACGGAGCGCCAGGCAAAGGCGATCCACGACGCGATCTACGAGCAGCTCAAGCACGACGGCGACGAGCGCCTGCTCCCGCGCCGCACCGAGGGCGACCGCGAAGCGCGCTGGATCCTGCTCGACTACTGGGACGTCGTGGTCCACATCTTCACCCCCGACGCCCGCGAGTACTACCGCCTCGAGAACCTCTGGGGCGAAGCCCCGGCCCGCTCGGTCGGCTGACTCCGTCCGGTCGCCGTGCGAACATGTGTTCGTGCTATCGACGAACCGAAAAGGGGCAATAGCCGAGACCGCGATAGCCGCAGCCGCCACCAAGCTGGGCATCTCCGTGCTGCGCCCGATAGTCGAGCACGGCCGCTACGACCTGGCGTTCGAGATCGGTGACCGCATCCTTCGCGTCCAGTGCAAGTGGGGTGGGCTGGACGACGCGAGGGCCGTCATCAAGGTCCAGCTCCAGGGATCCTGGCTGTCGCCGACGGCTGGATACGTCCGGTCGAGTTACTCCGAGGACGAGATCGATCTGCTCGCTGTCTACTGCGGCGAGCTCGACCGCTGCTACCTTCTGCCGAGCGCGCTCGTGGCCGAGCGGCGGGCGATCTATCTCAGATTGTCGCCGCCGCTCAATGGCCAGCGGGCATGTATAAATTCTGCCGAAGACTTTCT
>DASQER010000289.1:0-2529 GCA_035633575.1 Thermoleophilaceae bacterium | reverse complement strand
GGTTGCGTTTAGCCCTGTATTACAGGGTCAACCTCAACCGAGTGGTCCTCAGGTGGTCAGGAGGCGGTTGACCGCCGCGGTCATCGCTCGCAGCCAGGCCTCGTGCTCGGCGGGGTCGGTGTCCACGATCTCGGCCGCTATGTGCCAGGTCCGTGACGCCTCGCGCACGATTGACGCACCACCCGTGAGCAGGGCGGGGTCGAGCGTGCCCGCCGCCTCGTAGACCACCCCCCGCACGTGCGTGTCCACGAGGTGCTCCATCAGTGTCTGGAGCCGTGCGCCGTGCACCTCGGGAGATCCCTCAGCGCTGCCCATCAACCAGCAGACGGCACTGACGCCGGCCAAGGCCGGCACGAGGGTCCCCAGCCGGTCCGGGTCCGCAACCACACCCTCGATGCCCGCTTTTTGGAGCTCGGGCAGACGCGTCGGAGAACGAGTGGTGCCGCGCACCGCGTGCTCGCCGAGAGCCGCGGCGAGCGAGCTGCCGCGGCAGCCGCAGCCCACGATCAGGATGCGCGCCACGGCTCAGTCGCCGCGGGCGCGCCGGCGTAGCTCCGCGCGCCAGCGCTCGTCGGCGGCCACCTGCGCGCGCACGTCGTCCTCGGTGATCTCCTGGCGGCCGCTGGCGCGGCGGCGGGCGTTCTGGGCCTCGATCATCTGGTCCACGTCGTCGATCTCCAGCTCGGCCTCGACCTCGGGCGAGCGGGTGGGACGCCAGTCCACCTGCTCGGCCCCGGAGCCCGGGTACCACTTGCCGATCGCCAGGAAGATCCCGAGCACGACCAGTCCTCCGAAGAGGACGAACACCGAGAACTCGTCCACGCGAGGCGAGTGTACGCTCCCGCCCCATGCCCGACGCCGTGATCCTTGACGCCCTCCGCACTCCGATCGGGCGCTACGCGGGCGTGCTCTCACCCGTGCGCCCCGACGACCTGGCCGCGCGCACGATCGAGGCGGCCGTCGAGCGCATCGGCCTCGACCCGGCCTCGGTGGACGAGGTCTACATGGGCTGCACGAACCAGGCAGGCGAGGACAACCGCAACGTCGCCCGCATGGCCTCCCTGCTCGCCGGGCTCCCGGTCGAGGTGCCCGGCGTGACCGTCAACCGCCTCTGCGCCTCCGGTCTCGAGGCGATCGTGCAGGGTGCCCGCCAGGTCCGCCTGGGCGAGGCGGAGCTGGTGCTCGCCGGTGGCGTCGAGTCGATGTCGCGCGCGCCGCTCGTGATGCTGAAGCCCGAGCGCGGCTTCCCGCGCGGCAACGGCGAGCTCGTGGACACGACCATCGGGTGGCGCTTCACCAACCCGCGTCTGGCCGAGCGCCACTCGACGGAGTCCATGGGCGAGACGGCGGAGAACGTGGCGGAGCGCCACCAGGTATCGCGCAAGGACCAGGACGCCTTCGCCCTCGAGTCGCACCGGCGCGCGGTGGCCGCCGCCGAGGCCGGGCGCTTCGACGACGAGATCGTGCCCGTGGAGGTGCCGCAGCCGAAGGGCGACCCCGTGGCGATCCACGCCGACGAGGGCCCGCGCCCCGACACGTCGCTCGAGCGCCTCGCCGCCCTGCGGCCGATCTTCCGCGAGGGCGGCAGCGTGACGGCCGGCAACTCCTCCCAGCTCAACGACGGCGCCGCCTGCATCGTGGTCGCGAGCGAGGAGCGCGCCCGCGAGCTCGGCCGCGAGCCGCTGGCCCGGTTCGTGAGCAGCGCGTCGGCCGGCGTGGATCCCGCCTACATGGGGATCGGGCCGGTGCCCGCAACTCGCAAGGCGCTGGAGCGCGCCGGCCTCGAGGCGAAGGACATCGACCTCGTGGAGCTGAACGAGGCCTTCGCCTCCCAGGTGCTCGCCTCGATGCGCGAGCTCGGTTTCGAGCACGACCGCCTGAACGTGAACGGCGGCGCCATCGCCCTCGGCCACCCGCTCGGCTGCTCGGGCGCCCGCCTGCTCGGCACGCTCGCCTGGGAGCTGCGCCGGCGCGGCGCCCGCTACGGCGTGGCGACCATGTGCATCGGCGTCGGCCAGGGCCTCGCCGCCGTCATCGAGAACCCAGCGGCTTAGCGGAACGGTCCCAGAACGACGTCGGCCGCGCCCCGGGGGCGCGGCCGCTCGCCGCTGTGCTTGTCGCTGGCGGGCTACCGGCGGGCGTGCCGCTCGCCGCGCTCGCCCGAGTCCGTGGCGCCGTTGTGGTTGTCGTCGGTGCCGGAGTCGGTGGCCTGGGCCTGACGGCCGTCGCCGCTCGAGTCCGTGCCGCCGTTGTTGTTCTCGTCCGAGTTCGAGTCGGTGACCTGCTGGCCGTGGCTCGAGTCGGTGTTGCCGTCGCCGTTCTGGTCCGAGTTCGAGTCGTCGGCCTTCACGCGCTGGGCGTTCTGGTGAGCGCTGGAGTCGCTGTCGCCGTCGTTGTTGTCGTCCGAGTGCGAGGCGCCGCCGCCGGTCACGGCGTTGTTGGTGTCGGCCACGTTGTTGTGGTCGTCGGCCTCGTCGTCATCGTCGTCGTCGTCGCCGCCCGGACCCGAGTTGTCCTCGCCGTCGTGGC
>DASQER010000288.1:0-2067 GCA_035633575.1 Thermoleophilaceae bacterium | reverse complement strand
GCGCGGTCCTGGCCGAGTCCTACGCCCAGGCTTCGACGGAGCTGGGCGTCCGCCTGGGCGACATGCGCGAGGAGCGCGACCTGGCGCGCTCGCGCCTGGCCGAGCTGCGGATCGCCCTCGAGCTCGCGGAGCAGAAGACGGAGGAGGGGCAGATCGAGGACCGCGCCCAGCGGATCCTCAGCATCCTCATGCGCTCGGTGGGAGCGGCGAACGCGAGCCTGCTCCTGACCACGAGCGACCCGCCGCAGATCCTGGTCCTGCCCCCGCTGGTCACCGACCCTCTCGCCCGCACGCGCTGGGGCGCCCTGCACCTGCACGACCTGCGGCACCTGGCGGAGGCGAAGCTGGAGGAAGGCGCCGTCATGCCCGCGCTGGGCGAGGCGCTCTCCGACAGCGAGCCGGTCTTCGAGGCGGTGGCCCTCGTGCCGCTGCGCTCGGCCGAGCGGGTGCTGGCCCTGGCGCTTCTGTACTTCCGGCCGCACATGACACTGCCGACGAAGGACATGCTCGACCACGTCGGCTTCCTCGGCCGCATCCTCGCCGGGCCGCTGGAGGCGGCGGCGGCGCGCGAGGCCACCAACAGCGCGGACCGGATGCGCGCGGTGTCGCGCGCCTCGGCGTCGGCCATGGCTTCGCTGCTGACGCGGCTGCCGGCCGGGTCGGCCCGACGGGCCACGCTGCCGATCGAGGACGTCCTGGCGCCGCTGCGGGTGCCGGGGGTGACGGTGACGGTGGTGGACGGCACGCCGCCCATCCACGGCGACGCCTCGCTGCTGCGCTACGCGGTGGCGACGCTCGTCGCCCGCTGCGAGTCGGCCGCGCTCGAGAAGTCGATGATCCCGGTCATCGGCGTCTACGCCAGCGCCGAGGAGGGCTTCGTCCGCGTCCACGTCTGGCTCGGCGAGGGGGCGGCGGTGGTCGGCGGCCCGGTGGTGAGGCAGGACTTCACCGCGGACGCCGACGCGGAGATGACGGCCGTCTACGCGGTCATGGGGCTCCACGAGGGCTACCTGGTGGCGCCGCAGTCCCAGGGCGCCGTCGTCCACTACGTCCTCCAGTTCACCCCCGCCGCCTCGTGATGCAGCTCGTGGACCGTCGCGTCCAGGAGGAGCGTGAGGCGGCGCTCCTCGCCCCCTGGGGCATGAGGAGCGCCGAGAGCCGGGGGCGGCGTTACGCGGAGCCGGAGCACCCGATGCGGACGTGCTTCCAGCGCGACCGCGACCGGGTCATCCACTGCTCGTCGTTCCGGCGGCTGGAGTACAAGACCCAGGTCTTCGTGAACCACGAGGGCGACAACTACCGCACCCGCCTCACCCACAGCCTGGAGGGCGCGCAGATCGGGCGCACGGTGGCCCGGGCGATGGGGCTGAACGAGGAGCTGACCGAGTGCCTCGTCCTCGGCCACGACCTCGGCCACACGCCCTTCGGCCACTCGGGCGAGCGGGTGATGAACGAGCTGATGCGGGACCACGGCGGCTTCGAGCACAACCGCCAGACCCTGCGCATTCTCGAGGTGCTGGAGCGGCGCTATCCCGAGTTCCCGGGACTCAACCTCACCTGGGAGGTGCGCGAGGGGATCATCAAGCACCGCCCGGACACGGACGCGACGGCGCCGCCCGAGTACGCGCCGGGAGAGGCGCCGACGCTCGAGGCGCAGCTCGTGGACTACGTGGACGAGATCGCCTACAACAACCACGACGTGGACGACGGGCTCAGCTCGGGCATGTTCACGGTCGAGCAGATCCGCGAGGTGACGCTGTTCCGGGAGGCGCACGACGACGCCCTCCGCCGCGGCTTCGAGGACGAGCGCATCGCCCGGCACCACGTGGTGCGCTGGATCATCGACCGCTGCGTGCGCGACCTCATCGAGACGAGCCGGACGAACCTGGAGACGGCCCGGGTCCAGTCGGTGGCCGACGTGCGCGGGGCAGGCCGCCGGCTCGTGGCCTACGCGCCGGAGACGGCGGCGCGGGTCCGCGAGCTCAAGGACTTCCTTCTCCGCAACATGTACCGGCACTACCGTGTCGTGCGGATGGGAGACAAGGCCGGCCGCCTCCTGCGGGGCCT
>DASQER010000287.1:0-4089 GCA_035633575.1 Thermoleophilaceae bacterium | reverse complement strand
CGCATCGCGCGCGTCCGCGACCGCCTCGACGGGAGGCGCTTCTGCGCCACCTACGCCGACGGGGTCGCCGACGTGGACCTCGCCGAGCTGCTGCGCTTCCACGAGGACCACGGAGCGCTCGCGACCATGACGGTCGTCCGGCCCGAGCTGCAGTTCGGCGTTGCGCGTCTCAACGGCGACGACGTGGTGGAGGGCTTCGACGAGAAACCGCGTTTCGACGGCTGGGTCAACGGTGGGTTCTTCTGCTTCGAAGCCGGAGTGTTCGACTACCTCGAGGACGACTCGGTCCTCGAGCGCGAGCCCTTCGAGCGTCTTGCCGCCGAAAATCAGCTTCGCGCCTTTCGCCACACCGGGTTCTGGGACTGCATGGACACATACAAGGATGCGGTGCTGCTGAACGACCTCTGGGCGCAGCACCGCGCCCCTTGGAAGCGCTGGTCCTGACCCCCAACTGAAGGAACTGCACAGGTTGCGGCGAAAACCGCGTCCGTGACGCGTACCGGTACGACCGCCCTCACCCTGTCCGAGGAGATTCGCCAGCGCTTCGACGAGTTCAGCCGCTCGCAGAAGGACGTCGGGCAGTACATCGTCGACCACCTCGAGGAGGCCGCCTTCCACACGGCCGAGGAGCTCGCCCGGCGGGCGAACACCTCCAGCTCCACCGTCGTGCGCTTCGCGCAGGCCCTCGGGTTCGAGGGCTTCCCAGAGCTTCAGGCAGCCGCGCGCGACGAGTACAGGCGCGCGCGCGAGAACGGCGCGTCCACGGCCGACCTGACCACGCAGCCGCTCTTCCCGATCGACCAGACCGAGTTCGAGACCGCCCTCGCCGCGGACCACGCCAACGTGGCGGAGACGGCGCGCAAGGTGGACCGGGACGAGGTCGCCGCGGCCGTGGACCTGATCTCGCGCGCCGAGCGGATCGTGCTCTGCGGCACCGACCAGATGGCCTTCTTCGCGAGCTACCTGCGCCACCTGCTGATGCTGCTCGACCTGCGCGCCGAGGTGGTGGCCTCGCCGAGCCAGGAGGGCCTCGCGAAGCTCGGCCGGATCGACGAGAAGACCGTGATGGTCGGATTCTCGGCTGGCCGCCCGCATCCGCTCGTGGTGCGCGCGATGAAGCTCGCCCGCAACCGGCACGCGGCCACGGTCGCGATCGCCGACGCCACCCTGTCCGAGGTGGCAAAGCTTGCGGACCACAAGCTGTACTACTCGTCGAACAGCCCGGCCTACGTGCGCTCGCACTCCGCCCTCCTGGGGCTGATCCAGGCGCTTGCCTACGGGGTTTACGCGCTCGACGAGTCCGCCTACGCGGACCGCATCAAGGCCTTTCGGCTGAAGTAGCGCCCACGGCGCGGCCGTCCCGGTAGCTCTATCCTCCAGAGGCACATGGAGACCGGGACCTTCAGAGTCAAGGCGGGCCTCGCCGAGATGCTCAAGGGCGGCGTGATCATGGACGTCGTCAACCCGGAGCAGGCGACGATCGCGGAGGCGGCCGGTGCGGCCGCGGTGATGGCGCTCGAGCGGGTTCCCGCGGACATCCGCCGCGACGGCGGCGTGGCGCGGATGAGCGACCCGACCATGATCGAGGCCATCAAGGAGGCCGTCTCGATTCCGGTGATGGCCAAGGCGCGCATAGGGCACTTCGTCGAGGCGCAGGTGCTCGAGGCGCTCGACGTCGACTACATCGACGAGTCCGAGGTCCTGACGCCCGCCGACGAGGCGCACCACATCGACAAGTGGGCCTTCAAGGTGCCGTTCGTGTGCGGCGCCACCAACCTCGGCGAGGCGCTCCGGCGCATCGGCGAGGGCGCCGCGATGATCCGCTCGAAGGGCGAGGCCGGCACCGGCAACGTGGTCGAGGCCGTGCGCCACATCCGGCTCATCACCGGAGAGGTGAGCAGGCTCCAGTCGCTCAGCGAGATGGAGCTGCCGGGCGCCGCCAAGGAGCTCCAGGCCCCGCTCGAGCTCGTGAAGGACGTGGCGGAGAACGGCAAGCTGCCCGTCGTCCTGTTCTGCGCGGGCGGCATCGCCACGCCCGCCGACGCCGCGCTGATGATGCAGCTCGGGGCCGAGGGCAACTTCGTGGGCTCCGGCATCTTCAAGTCCTCCGACCCGGCGCGGCGCGCCCGCGCGATCGTCGAGGCCACGACCCACTTCGAGGACCCCGAGCGAGTGGCGGCGGCCTCGCGCGAGCTGGGCGACGCGATGCCGGGCATCGAGATCGGCACGCTGCGAGAGAACGGCGGGCTGCTCCAGAACCGCGGCTGGTGATCGGTGTCCTGGCGCTTCAGGGCGGATTTGAAGCCCACGCCACAGCACTGACCGAACTGGGAGCGGAGGTTCGCGAGGTCCGGACCCCGTCTGACCTCGACGGCCTCGACGCCCTGGTGATCCCCGGCGGCGAGTCCACCACGATCGGCCTCGGCGTCGAGCGCGAGGGCCTTGCCGAGCCGCTGGCCGACTTCGTGAAGAGCGGCCGTCCTGTCCTCGGCACGTGCGCCGGAATGATCATGCTGGACCGGGACCATCTCGGTCTGCTCGACATCTCGGTCCGCCGCAACGCATTCGGGCGTCAGCTCGCCTCCTTCGAGGCGGAGCTGGACTTCGAAGGTGCCCCGCTGCACGCGATCTTCATCCGTGCCCCATGGGTGGAGGAGACGGGCGCGGGGGTGGAGGTGTTGGCCGAGGTGGACGGGCATCCGGTCGCCGTCCGCCAGGGCAACATCCTCGCGGTTGCCTTCCACCCCGAGCTGACCGAGGAGCGCCGATTGCATCAGTGGCTTCTGGATAGGGTCCAGGCGGCATGAGGGACCACCGCGCGGATGCGCTCGCACAGATCCTCGTCCAGTACTCGACGAAGGTGCGGAAGGGCGACGTCTGCTCGATCCAGGCCACGGGCGCCGCCGAGCCGCTCGTGCAGGCGGTCTACGAGGAGGTGCTGCGCGCCGGCGGCCTGCCGGTGATGCAGCTCACCACGAGCGGCGCCCAGGCCGCCTTCTACGAGCTGGCGAGCGACGCGCAGCTCGACTGGGTGTCGCCGACCACCGAGTGGGCCGTCGAGAACGCCGACGTGCACATCTCGATCATGGCCTCCGTGAACACCCGCGAGCTGTCGCGGGCGGACCCGAAGAAGCAGGCCCGCACCCAGAAGGCGCGCAAGCAGATCATGGAGACCTCGATGAAGCGCGCCGCCGGGGGCGACTACCGCTGGGCCCTGACGCTCTTCCCCACGCACGCCTACGCCGGCGAGGCGGGCATGTCGCTGGGCGATTACGAGGACTTCTACTACGCCGCCTGCCTGGCCCTGGACGGCGAGCCCGTGACCGCCTGGCAGCGCCAGTCCGACCAGGTGCGCCGGCTCGCCGACTGGGTGCAGGGCAGGGAGGAGGTCCGCATCCGCGCCGAGGGCACGGACATCACGCTCGGCGTGGCCGGGCGCAACTGGATCCCGTGCGTGGGCGAGCACAACATGCCCGACGGCGAGTTCTTCACCGGCCCGGTCGAGGACTCGGTGAACGGCGAGATCGCCTTCTCGTTCCCGGCGAGCTACGGCGGCCGCACGGTCTCCGGCGTGCGCCTGCGCTTCGAGGACGGCAAGGTCGTGGACGCCTCAGCCGCGGAGGGCGAGGAGTTCCTGCTCGAGATGCTCGACACCGACGCGGGCGCCCGCCACCTCGGCGAGCTCGGAATCGGCACCAACTACGGGATCGCGACCGCCACCAAGGAGATCCTGCTCGACGAGAAGATGGGCGGCACGGTCCACATGGCGATCGGGATGAGCTATCCCGAGAGCGGCGGCACGAACAGCTCCGCCGTCCACTGGGACATGGTCTGCGACCTGCGCCAGGGCGGCTCGATCACCGTGGACGGCGAGGAGCTGCAGCGCGACGGGAAGTTCCTCGTCGCCTAGGCCATATGGTCTAGGCGTGCGCGGGCTGCGGGGGCAGCTTGCCGTTGCGCTTCTTCGCGAGCAGCCGCTGGTCGGCGCAGGCCACGAGCTCGTCGGGCGTCCCGGCATGATCCGGCACGAGGGCCGATGCGAACGTGGCCGCCGGCTCGATGGCCTCGCGCAGGTCGCGCACCAGCCGC
>DASQER010000286.1:0-2273 GCA_035633575.1 Thermoleophilaceae bacterium | reverse complement strand
GCAGCCCGTCGACGGCCTCGCCCATGTGCGGCGCGGTCGCGGCATCCACCTCGCCCTGCACCCGTACCACGACCGCGCGGCCGAGGTCGTCGAGCGAAACGCTGAATGGGTGGAGGGAGACCACTGTGGAGGTCATCACGTTGCGGTTTGCGACCCTGTGACGAGCGTACACCCGATCAGCTGCTGTTGCGCTCCCAGATCAGCTTCAGGCCGTGCAGGGTCAGCCGGTCGTCCACCTCGTCGACCTGCTCGCAGAACGGCACGATCGCCGCGGCGAAGCCGCCGGTGGCGATCGCTGTGGCCTCCTCCCCCAGCTCCTCGCGCAGGCGCCGGACGATCGCGTCCACCTGGCCGGCGAAGCCGTACACGACCCCGGCCTGTATCGCCTCCTGCGTCCCCTTGCCGATCGCGTGGCGGGGCTCCTCGATCTCCACGCGCGGCAGGCGGGCCGCGCGCGCGGACAGCGCCTCGAGCGAGATCTCGATCCCGGGCGAGATCACCCCGCCCAGGTACTCGCCCGCGGAGGAGACGACGTCGTAGTTGATCGCCGTGCCGAAATCCACGGCGATGCACGCGCCGCCCACGCGCTCGTACGCGGCGATGGCGTTCACGAGGCGGTCGGCGCCCAGCTCCTGAGGGCGGTCGATCCGGATCGGCATGCCCGTCTTCAGGTCCGGGCCCACGAGCGCGCCGCGGCCGTCGAAGTAGCGCCTGATCATCTGCTCGTACTCGTGCGCGAGCGTCGGCACCACCGACGACACGATCGTGGCGTGCACGTCCGCCAGCCTCAGGTCGCGCAGGGCGAGCAGGCCGGCGACCACCGTGGCCAGCTCGTCAGCGGTCGCGAAGCGGACGGTGGCGAAGCGCCAGTGCTCGACGAGCTCGCCCTCGCTGAACATGCCCACGTGGGTCTGGGTGTTGCCGACGTCGATGGCGAGCAGCACGCCGCGATTATCGCTCAGGGGCGCAGCGGCGCGCCCATTGCGTGGAAACCGCCGTCCACGTGCAGGATCTCGCCGCTGATCGCCCGGGACCAGTCGGAGAGCAGGAACAGCACCGCGTCGGCCACGGGCACCGGATCGCTCGTGTCCCAGCCGAGCGGCGCCTGCCGGCCCCAGAGGCCCGCCAGGGCGTCGAATCCGGGGATCCCGCCAGCGGCGGGCGTGTCGACCGGGCCGGCGGAGACGAGGTTCACGCGCACGCCGTTCGCTCCCAGGTCGCGGGCCAGGTAGCGCGACACGGACTCGAGCGCCGCCTTCGCCACGCCCATCCAGTCGTACACGGGCCAGGCGACCGAGGCGTCGAAGTCCATCCCCACGAGGCTCCCGCCGTCCTCCATCAGCGGCGCGAGCGCCGCGGCCAGGGCCTTGAACGAGTAGGCGCTCGTGCGGAAGGCCTGCTCGGCCGACTCCGGCGGGGCGGACATGAAGTTCCCGCCCAGGGCATCGCCCGGGGCGAAGGCGATCGCGTGCAGCGCGCCGTCGAGGCCGCCCCAGCGCTGCTCCAGCTCGGCCACCAGCGCGCCGAAGTCCTCCGGGTTGTTCACGTCCAGCTCGAGCACGTCCGGGGGATCGGGCAGCCGGGCGGCCGCCCGCTCGGTCATGCGGCGCGTGCGCCCGAAGCCCGTCAGGAGCACCTGCGCGCCCTCCTGCTGGGCGCGCTCGGCGACCGAGTAGGCGATGCTGCCCTTCGTCAGCACGCCCGTGATCAGCAGGCGCTTGCCCTCCAGCATCATTTCCAGACCAGCTCCGCGCTCGCCCGCGCCACCAGGCGGCCGCGCTGGTTCACGATGCGCCAGCGCGTCTCCACGAGCCCGTGCTCGGGGTCGAGCTCCGTGAGCGCGGTGATCTCCCCCTCGACGTGCACGGTGTCGCCGATCTTCACAGGTTGCTTGAAGACGGCGTCGCCGACCCGGCGCAGCGCCACGACCCGGTCGGGGTCGAGCGGCATCAGCCCGACCGCGTAGGAGAGAACCAGCAGCCCGTGGGCTATGCGCTCGCCGAAGCGGCTGCCGGCGGCCCACTGCGCGTCGGTGTGCTGCGGGTGCCTGTCGCCGGTCAGCGTGGCGAACTCCATCACGTCGGCCTCGCCGATCGTCCGGCCACGGGTCGTGAAGCGCTCGCCCAGCTCGAGCTGGGCGAAGTCGCGCTCGAAGACGCTCACGCGGCGCTGAGCCGCAGGCGCTTGCGAAGAGCGCGCAGGAACTCGGCCGCCGCGCGCCGATGCCCCTCGGCCGACGGGTGGAAGCCATCGGCCGCGAAGGTCGCCCGCTC
>DASQER010000285.1:0-5842 GCA_035633575.1 Thermoleophilaceae bacterium | reverse complement strand
GCGGAGGAGGAGCCGGTCCTGGAGGACGAGCCGGTCGAGGAGACGCTTCCGGATGTCTCTACGCCTTCGCTCGAGGAGCTCTCGCGCGACGTGGTCGCCGCGCAGGCCGAGTTCGAGCCTGAGGCCGAGTTCGAGCCCGAGACCGAGCCCGTTCCGCTCCCGGAGGCCGACGACGAGGAGTTCACCGTGAAGTCGGTCGAGACCATCTCTGCGATCGACCTCGTGATGGGCGGTGCGCCCGAGGAGGAGCCCTCCTCCGAGCAGGCGCAGGACCCGGACGAGTCCGTCTCTCAGTAAGCCGGGCAAGCGCGGTGCCTACACTCGTGGGCTCGCATGGCAGCGATCGGCACATCCGACCACCCGCTCAGGGTCGCGATCGTCGGCTCCGGGCCTTCGGGCTTCTACGCGGCCGGGCACCTGCTCAAGTGCAAGTCGCACCCTGACCTCTGCGTGCAGGTGGACATGTTCGACCGCCTGCCGACCCCGTGGGGCCTGGTCCGCGGCGGCGTGGCCCCCGACCACCCCAACATCAAGGCTGTCAGCCGCGTCTACGAGAAGACCGCCGAGCACCCCGAGTTCCGCTTCTACGGCAACGTCGAGCTCGGCCGCGACCTCTCGCACGACGACCTCACCGAGCGCTACCACGCCGTGATCTACGCCGTGGGCGCCCAGACCGACCGCCGCATGGAGATCCCCGGCGAGGACCTGCCAGGCAGCTGGGCCGCCAACGAGTTCGTGGCCTGGTACAACGGCCATCCCGACTACCGCGACCTCGAGTTCGACCTCTCGGCCGAGCGCGCGGTGGTGGTCGGCAACGGCAACGTGGCCGCCGACGTGGCCCGCATGCTCGCCCTCACCCGTGAGGAGCTCGGCGAGACCGACGTGGCCGACTACGCGCTCGAGGCGCTCGCAGAGTCGAACGTCAGGGACATCGTGGTGCTCGGCCGCCGCGGTCCCGCCCAGGCCGCCTTCACCAACCCCGAGCTGCTCGAGCTGGGGGAGATGACCGACGCCGACGTGTTCGTGGACCGCGGCGACGCGGAGCTCGACCCGCTCTCGAAGGCCTTCATCGAGAGCGAGGCCGCCCGCGCCACCGCGAAGAAGAACGTGGACATCCTCACGCGCTACGCCGCGCGCGAGCCGCTCGGCAAGCGCCGCCGGATCGTGCTGCGCTTCCTCGTCTCGCCCGTCGAGCTGCTCGGCAGCGAGCGCGTGGAGGGCATCCGCATCGCCCACAACGAGCTGGTCGAGGGCGACGACGGGGCGATCCGTCCCCGGCCCAGCGGCATCACAGAGGAGCTCGACTGCGGCCTCGTGTTCCGCTCGATCGGCTATCGCGGCACCCGGATCCCCGGCGTGCCGTTCGACGAGAGCCGCTGCGTGATACCCACCTCCCAGGGACGGATCCTGACAGGCGAGTACGCCGTGGGCTGGATCAAGCGCGGGCCCACCGGGATCATCGGGACCAACAAGCGCGACGCCCAGGAGACCGTGGACTCCCTGCTGGAGGACCTCGATGCCGAGCGCCTGCCGGCGCCCCGCGACCCCGACCGCGACTCGCTCGAGGCGCTGCTGGCAGAGCGGCAGCCCGACGTGGTGAGCTACGCCGGCTGGCAGGCCGTGGACCGCGCCGAGCGCGAGGCCGGCGAGCCGCACGGCCGCCCACGCGTGAAGCTGTGCTCCTTCGAGGAGCTGCTCGAGGCGTCGCGCGCCGCTACGCCGGCGCCCTGACCGCCTCCCCATCGAGAGCGTCAAGCGCCCGCTCGATGGAGCTGCCGATGCAGGTGAAGATGGGCGTCTCCGACTCGGTGTAGGCGCTCGACTCCGTCGCGCGCAGCTCCTGCACGAGGTCGAGGAACTCGGCCGGGTCGTCCGCGTCGAACGCGACCACGAACTCCTGGTCGTCGAGCCCGAAGGAGTACGCCGTGTTCGTCTCGATGCCCGTGAAGCGCCGCGCCACCTCGATGTGGTCGCGCATGATCCGCATGCGCTCCTCGGGTGCCAGCAGGTACCACTCGCGCTTCTTCCACATGGGATAGACGATCAGGTACTTCGAGTCGGCCCCCGCCCGCGGCTCGAGCGGCTTGTCGGGCTCGTCCGAGTAGGGCGACTGCTTCGTCATGGCCAGGTAGGAGTGGGGGACCGTCGCGTAGCGCATCAGCCCGCTCTGGTTGAGCAGGACGTGCAGCTCGTGGATGGGCTCGAGCGTGCGCGAGATCGCGCGGACCATCAGGTCGCAGTCGCCGCGCGTGCCCACGAGCGAGTAGGCGCGCAGGTAGTGGTCCTCGCCGAATTCCCTGCATGCGGCGGCAAACTCGCGCTTGTCGGCTGCGCGCTCCTCGCTGGAGCGGCGGCGCCAGGCGGGATCGACCTTGAGGAACGTGTACTTGACGTAGTTGCGCGGCTCAGTCACGCGTCTAGTGTGGCCGATACCATGGCCCCCGTGCGTGTAGCGCTCGTGTCGCCTTACTCCTACACGTATCCGGGCGGTGTCGGGCGTCATGTGGAAGCTCTGGCCCAGGAGCTGATCGGGCTGGGCCACGAGGTCCGGCTGTTGGCGCCCTACGACCCCGACGACCGTCTGGCACGTGTGATGCACCGCGGCGCCCCGCCGCAGCAGCGGCCCCTGCCCGATTACGTCATCCCGCTGGGCCGGACCTTTGGGCTGCCGATGAACGGCGCGGTGACCAACCTGTCGGGGTTCCCCGAGGCGATCGGCGTGCTCGGGCGCGAGTTGCGCAGTGGCCACTACGACGTGGTGCACGTGCACGAGCCCAACGTCCCGGTCGTGTCCTGGTACGCCGCGGAGGCCGCGCGCGCCCCGGTCGTCGGCACCTTCCACACCTACTCCACCAGCGCGATCGCCGGAAAGTTCGCGGCCAACGTGCTGGGCGCCCGCCGGCTCTATTCGAAGCTGAGCGCGCGCATCGCCGTCTCGGAGGCCGCGCGCTGGACCGCGCAGCGCTTCTACGGCGGGCGCTACCGGGTCGTGCCCAACGGCGTGGACCTGTCAGCCGCCCGCCCGGACGGCCTGCGCCCGCACGAGGAGGTGCGGATCCTGTTCGTCGGCCGCGCCGAGGAGCGCAAGGGCCTGCCTGTCCTGCTGCGCGCCTTCGAGGCGCTGCGCGGCGCGGGCGTGGAGGCGCGCCTGACCGTGGCCGGGCCGGCGGCTGAGGAGGTGGAGCCGCTGCTGCTCGAGCCCGAGGGCGTGGACCTCGCAGGCCAGGTGGACGACACGCAGAAGTGGCGCCTCCTCGGCGAGGCGGACCTGCTCTGCGCGCCGTCGCTCGGCGCCGAGAGCTTCGGGATGGTGCTTACCGAGGCGTTCGCCTCGGGCACGCCGGTCGTGGCCTCCGACATCGCCGGCTACCGCGAGGTGGTGCGCGACGGCCGCGACGGGCTGCTCGTGCCGGTCGGCGACGCGGTGGCGCTGGGCGAGGCGCTGCGCGCGCTGGCATTCGACCCGGAGCGGCGCTCCGAGATGGCCGAGGCCGCCCGCGAGCGCGCCGAGCGCTTCGCCTGGCCGAACGTGGCCCGCGAGGTGACCGAGGTCTACGAGGAGGCGCTCGCCGTCCCGCAGCCGCGCGGGCGCTTGGCGCGTCTCGCGCAGCGGACCGGCGCGGCGCCCACGGAGCCGGGGTCGCGCGCGCGCCCCCAGCGCCTTCCCTCGCTCGAGCCGAAGAACCCGGCCGCAGGCCGCCGCCGCGTGGCCCGCGCGGCGCGCCGCGTGCTGGTGGGAGGCGGCGTCGCCGCCGGCGTGGGCCTAACCGCGCTCGCCCTTCAGCGGCTCGGCATCGAGTCGATCGGGCGCGCGGTGGTGGCGGCCACGCCGGTCTGGGTGCTGGTGGCGTTCGCGCTGATGTGCACCTCGATGCTGCTGCGCGCCGAGGCCTGGCACGCCATCCTGCGCGCCGCCCTGCCCGGCACGCGCGTTCGCCGCCGCGACGCCGCGCGCGGGACGATGATCGGCGTGCTGATGTCGGCGACGCTGCCGGCCCGTCTCGGCGAGCCCTCGCGCGCGCTGATAGTGGCGAGACGCCTCGGCCGTGTGCGCGACAGCTTCCCGATCGTGCTCGGCACGCTCGTCTCCCAGACGCTGCTGAACATCCTCGCCCTGGTGCTGCTGGGGGCCGTGATGTTCCACACCGTCGGCCTCTTCCAGGGCAACGAGGACGCGCTGGTGGTCGCGACGATCGCGCCGGTGGTGCTGCTTGCGCTCGTGTTCTGCGCGCCCTGGCTGCTGCGCCGCGGCAAGCCGACGCGCTTCCAGCGCGTGCAGCAGGCCGCCGCCCTGGCGCGCGGCGCCATGGCCCAGGTGCGCTCCGGGCTCCAGGTCTTTCGCAGGCCGAAGCTCGGCGGCTGGGCGGCGCTCATGCAGCTCACCGCCTGGGCGATCCAGTGGCTCGCCTGCTACGTGCTGCTGGTGGCGCTCGGCCTCGACGACCAGGCCGGGCTCGGCGCGGCCGCGGCGGTCCTGTTCGCCGTGAACGTGACGGCCGCGCTGCCCGCGACCCCCTCGAACCTGGGCGTGTTCCAGGCGGCCTGCGTGGCGGTGCTGTCTGCGTACGGAGTGTCCAAGACGAACGCCCTGGCCTACGGGATCATCCTCCAGGCCGTCGAGATCGCCACGGCCCTGGGGATGGGCATGCCCGCCCTCGTGCGCGAGGGGATGACCTGGAGGGACCTGCGCCTGCGGGCGCTGCACGCCGCGCCGGTGGAGCTGGCACATGCCGCCCGGCGCGGTGAGGCCGCCGAAGCCGAGGCGTAGAGCTGTTTTCCGGCCCTGACTGGACTCTCTCATCAGTCGTCCAGAGGTCTTCAGGGAGGCCCTCGGGATGACGAAACAGTGGGTGATGCCCATTGAGAACGGGAATCTCGCCGACGCGCAACTGCGCGCGCTGATCGACGTGGCGGCGGTGGCCGCGGGGGCGCACCGGCTCGAGGACGTCCTCGAGCTGGCGGCCGAGCGAGCCCTGGAGGCCCTCGGCGGCTCCTCGCTGGCGATCAGCCGCTGGGACATGGACGCCGGCGTGGTCAGGACGCTGGTGAACGTCGGCGAGCTCGGGCCCGGCGAGGAGCGCTTCCCGACCGACGAGACCTACTCGGTGAACGACTATCCGTCCGTCGTGACGGTAATCCGCGAGGGCGGCAGCTCGCTCGCGGCGGTCGACGACCCCGAAACCGATCCGGCCCAGCATGAGCTGCTGACGCGGCTCGGCAAGGAGTCGAGCCTGTCCGTTCCGATGATGCTTCGCGGGGAGCCGTGGGGCGAGCTGTGGGTGACCACGGCCCCGGGGGCGCCGCGGCTCGTGATGGAGGACGAGGGCTTCCTGCGCGCCATCGGCGACCAGCTGGTCAGTGCCATCCACAGGGCGGAGTTGTTCGCCCAGATCGAGGGGCTCGCCTACACCGACTCGCTCACCGGGCTCGCGAACCGCCGCGCCGTCGAGAGCGCGCTGGAGGAGGCCTGCGATGCGCCTGGCGGGCCGGAGTCGCCGGCCCTCGTGCTGTGTGACATCGACGACCTGAAGCACGTGAACGACAGCGGCGGACACGAGGCCGGCGACCGGGCGCTCGTACGCGCAGCGGAGGCCCTGGTCGCGGCCGCCGCGCCCCACCCCGATGCCGTCGTGGGACGCATCGGGGGCGACGAGTTCTGCGTGCTCCTGCCGTCCGGCTCCGCCGAGGACGCCCGGCTCGTGGCCCTCGACGCGGTGCGACGGCTCGGTGCCGAGGGCGAGCGGATCTCCTGCGGAGTGGCCGCGAGGTCGGAGCTCGCCGGCCGTCCCGACGAGCTGCTGCGCGCCGCGGACGAGGCGCAGTACCGCGCCAAGCGCTCCGG
>DASQER010000284.1:0-3782 GCA_035633575.1 Thermoleophilaceae bacterium | reverse complement strand
GTCGCCATGCACTGTCGTGCGCAGCCAGAGCGCGCCGTCGTGCTCGTACACGCCGTCGAGCCGGTCGATCGCCTTCTGCACCTCGCCGGTCTCGTGCAGCGTGCGCTCCGAGAAGAACTGGTCCATGCGCACGCGAAAGCGCTCCAGCGAGGCGCGCACGCCCTCGAGCATCAGCTCGATGCCTTGCCGCGCAAGCTCGTCGGGGTCGGCGTCGGCGGCGCCCTCGATGCGCTGCGCGAGCTCGGTCACGTACTCGCCCTGGTAGCCGTCGTCGGGCGGCTCCTCGCCGCGCGCTCGCGCCCGGATCGACTCGCCGAAGAGGCGCACCTGGCTGCCGGCATCGTTCACGTAGTACTCGCGCTCGACACGGTGGCCGGCCCGCTCGAGGATGCGGCAGAGCGCGTCGCCGTAGGCGGCGTGGCGTGCGGAGGCGATCGTGACGGGGCCGGTGGGATTCGCGCTCACGAACTCCGCGTTCACGTGCTCGCCTCCGGAGCCCGCGCCGTAGTCGTCGCCCGCCTCCAGGAGCGTGACCAGCGTCTCCAGGTACCAGCGGTCCGCCATGAACAGGTTGAGGAACCCGGGCCCGGCGATCTCCACCTTCTCGACGGTCTCCCCGAGCCGCTCCCCGAGCCGCTCGCCGAGCTTCTCGGCGATCGCGCGCGGCGGCTCCCCGAGCGTCGGGGCCAGCAGCATCGCAGCGTTCGTCGAGTAGTCGCCGAAGTCCGGCCGCGGCGGGCGGTCCAGCTTCATGCCCTCCCGGCGGCCGTTCCCCGCAAGCTCGGCGGCAGTCTCCTCCACGACGGTCGTCAGGTGTGCGACGGGATCCATGTCCCTACTAATAGTGATACGGCTCGCGAGCGAGGATCTTGTGGCCGCGGTAGAGCTGCTCCAGGAGCACCACGCGGGCCAGCTGGTGCGGCAGCGTCATGCGCCCGAGCGAGAGCCGCGTGTCGCAGTGCTCGAGGTTGAGCCCGCGCGGCCCGCCGATCACGAAGCAGAGGTCGCGGCCCTCCCGGCGCCGGTCCTCGAGCCAGCGGCTGAACTCGATCGAGTCGAACTCCCTGCCGTCGCTGGCGAGCAGCACCTTGTGGGCGCGCTCGGGGAGCCGCGGAGGCACCTTCTCGTCCTCGCGGACCTCGATCAGCTCCACTCGGGCGTGGCCCGCGAACAGCTTCCGATAGTGCTCCACGTCGTCCTGGAAGGGCGGCCGCAGGCGCCCCACCGCAATCACCGAGATCCGCATGGGCGGGTGCGATACTACGCGCGTGCCCGAGGACGGCGAGCGCCACTTCAACATCCACACCGACCCCGAGACGATGGCGGGCCACTACGCCAACTTCGCCAACGTCTCGCATTCGGACTACGAGTTCACGATCACCTTCGCCCGCGTGGACCACGAGGTCGAGGAGGGCGAGGTGCCCGGCGTCGTCGTCTCGCGGGTCAGCCTCGCGCCGCGCTTTATGCGCGAGTTGATCGACGCCATGGAGGACAACTTCTCCAAGTGGAAGACGCGCGAGGGGATCCGCGACCTGCCCGAGTTCGGCGACCAGGACGAGGCGCCGAGCTAGCCTCCCAGGTACTGCCGGCAGACCTCGACGGCCCCCTCGATGCTGGACCAGTCGAGGTTCTCGGGGGTGTCCGTGGGCCAGTGGTAGTTGGACGGGAACTTGGTCTCGTCCACGCCCCCGAGCGTGCAGGTCGGATAGCCCGCGTTCAGCGCGATCAGCCCGTCAGTGGCGGCGACCGTGCGCAGGCCGCGCCGCAGCTCCACGCCCGCCGCGGCGCCGGCGCGCGCGAGCGCCTCGCGTGAGGACTCGGTGTAGTCGCGCATCCGGAGCATCCCCTCCCCCTCCACGACGCACAGCTGGGGAGACCCCACGCACTCGAGGCAGACGAACTCCGTGCTCGCCCTCGCCAGGTCCGGGAAGTGCCGGCGCCCGAACGCCTGCATCCCCTCCATGAACGACTCCTCGGAGCCGGTCGAGACCAGGATCACGCGGACGCCCTCGGGCGGCTCCTCGGCCAGCTCGTGCGCGAGCGCCACCACCACCGCCACCGCGCTCAGGTTGTCGTTGGCGCCGGGGACCACGCCGCGCGAGCCGATGTCCGCCATCGACGCGGTGGCGCCCAGGCCGAACACCATCCCGGCGCGCTTCAGCCAGCGGCGGCCGAGGAGCCCCCAGAGGGCGAGCAGCAGCGGGCCGAGGAAGACGCCGAAGACGATCGGCACGCTCTGATTCGCCCTCTCGTGCTGCTTCGGCATCAGCTCCATGGCCTTGCGCGGGAGCGCCGGGTGGAACACGAGGCCGCTGTGGGCGGCGTCGTGGTGGGCCACGAAGACGACGGTGCGCGCTCCCTCGGGGTCGCCCAGCTCCGCCACCACGTTCCAGGTCGAGCGGTGCGGGAGCGTCCGGCGGCGAAACCAGAGGCGCCCCCCGCTCACTTCGTCGTAGACCGCGGCCGCCGCCACGCCGCCCACGAGCGCGGCGGCCCGGCGGCCGAGCAGCGCGGCCAGCGCCGAGCCTGCGTTCAGCAGCCCGAGCGGCCACCAGTACCCGCCGTGGGCGCGCTCCTCCTCCACCCTTGTCGCGCGGCAGCCCGCCGCCCGGAGCTCGCCCGCGAGCCACTCGGCTGCGCGGCGCTCGCCCTCCGAGGCGGACGGGCGCCGGTAGGAGGCGAGCTCGCGGACGACCCGCTCGATCAGGGTGCGACGGGACACGGGCGCGGCAGCCTATCCGGCGCGCCTAGTGGCCCCCCTTCCAGGCCTCGCCGAAGCCGATCCGCTCCTCGGTCGTCGGGTGCGTGTCGAACAGGAGGTGGTAGAGGGCCGGCGGGTCCGGGTCGGAGATGTTCCGGATCGCGATGCGGCGCTCGAACTTGACGAAGTCGCCCGGATCGCGGGTCAGGTCGAGCGCGAACGCGTCCGCGCGGGCCTCCACCGGACGCGAGAGCGCGTTCGACGCGATTCCGAGCCCGAGAGCCGCCAGCGACACGGCGAGAGCGATCGCGGGCAGCGCCGCCGGGCCCGGCCGGACGGCGCGATCGCCGAGCCGCTCGCGGCGGCCGAGGCGCTCGGCCAGCGCCTGGGTGAGGAAGGTCCCGGCCGGGGCGACGAGCGCCAGCCAGGCCAGCCCGCGCAGGAGGTCGTCCTGCTTCTGGTGCCCCAGCTCGTGGGCCACCACGATGCGCACCTCGTCGCGCGGGAAGCCGTGGATCAGGTTGTCGTACAGCACCACGCGCTTGCTGTGGCCGAGGCCGCTCACGTAGGCGTTGGCGGCGCTCGTCCGGCGGCTCGCGTCCACGCGATAGACCTCGCCGACGTCCACGCCGGCCCGGTCGGCGAGCTGGAGCACGTCCTGGCGCAGCGGGCCCGGCTTCAGCTTCTCGAAGTCGTTGAAGAGCGGGTCGATCAGGACCGGGTAGAGCCATATCGTGATCACCCCGTAGGCGATCGCGAGAGCGGCGCCGGGTACCCACCACCCCCGAGGGAACCTGCGCACGAGCGCGATCGCGACCAGCCCGCCGACGGCGGCCGTGAGCGCCCCGATGCCGGCCGACTTGACCACGTCGAGCCCCCAGTCGGGCCACGACTGGGTGGCGAGGCCCACGTCCAGCGCCCGCGCCCGCATCCACGCACTGATCGGGAGTCCTGTGACCACGAGCAGCAGCGAGATCCCGGCCCCGGCCGCCGCGCCGCCCAGCAGCGGCCGTGCCCCGAGCCGCTCGAGCAGCCGCCTCGGGGGGCGCCACGCCAGCACCGCGAGCGTCCCGATCCCGAC
>DASQER010000283.1:0-4015 GCA_035633575.1 Thermoleophilaceae bacterium | reverse complement strand
GGCGGCGCGGCCGAAGTGCCGCTCGCGCGTGAGTGCGGTGAGGTACTCGAGCTGGCGGAGAAACACCCGCGCGCGAACTGACGTCAGCCGGGCTCGGCCTGCGTGCCCTCTTCCGCGTTGCGGGAGGTCTCGCGGGCGCTGTAGGAGTGCGCGCCGGCGCCCGCCAGCCTGCCGCCCTCCACGATCAGGTACTCGTCGCGGATCGGGCGCTCCGCAAACCAGCACTCGAGGATCTCCCGCGTGCCAGCGGCATAGCGAGCCTGCGCCGACAAGGACGAGCCGGAGACGTGCGGGGTCATGCCATGGTGGGGCATCGTGCGCCAGGGATGGTCGGGCGGGGCGGGCTGGGGAAACCAGACATCGCCGGCATAGCCGGCGAGCTGGCCGCTCTCGAGCGCGCGGACGACCGCGTCACGATCGCAGATCTTCCCGCGCGCAGTGTTCACGAGGTAGGCGCCACGCTTCATCTTGGCGATCAGCTCGTCGTCGAAGAGATGCTCGGTCTCGGGATGCAGCGGTGCGTTGATCGTCACCACGTCGCAGACCTGCACGAGCTCCTCGGTCGTGGCGTGGTAGGTGAGGCCGAGCTCGTGCTCGATCTCCTTTGGGAGGGGGTGGCGGTCGGTGTAGTGCAGCCCGACCTCGAAGGGCTTTAGGCGCCGCAGCACGGCCGAGCCGATGCGCCCGGCGGCGACCGTGCCGACCTGCATGCCCTCCACGTCGTAGGACCGCGCGACGCAGTCGGCGATGTTCCAGCCGCGGTCGATGACGTGCTGGTAGGACGGGATGTAGTTACGCACGAGCGCGAGGATCATCATCACCACGTGCTCGGACACGCTGATGCTGTTGCTGTAGGTCACCTCGGCGACCGTGATGCCGTGAGCGATCGCCGCGTCGAGATCGACATGGTCTGAGCCGATGCCCGCCGTCACCGCCAGCTTGAGCTTCGGCGCCTTCGCGATCCGCTCGGCCGTCAGATACGCCGGCCAGAACGGCTGCGAGATGACGACGTCGGCGTCCGGCAGCTCGCGCTCGAACTCCGAGTCCGGACCGTCCTTGTCGGACGTGACGATCAGGCGGTGCCCGCGCTCCTCAAGGAACCGGCGCAGCCCCAGTTCGCCCGACACGCTGCCGAGCAGCTCACCCGGCGTGAAGTCGATCCCGTCCGGGCTCGGCGTGGTCTGCCCATCGTGGTATTCGCCGATCGCTGGGACGCCGTCGCGCGCGTACGCAGGCGGGTAGCCGTCGACCGGGTCGTCATAGAGCACGCAGAGAACCTTCGCCATGTGTTCCTCCCTCTCGCTCGGACCTGCTCCCGTGAGGCAGGGGCAGGATACGTGGCGCGATCCTAGGCACGCGCCCGGCCGCCGGTCCAATCGGTTCGGCGAGCATCGCGATAACCGCCGCTCATGACTATCTGCTTGAGCGAGGTCTCGCGGACGCCCCCGAGCGACCGGGGCGCGCCGTCGTTGCTCATTCGCCCGCCCCGTGCGCCGTCACTCCGGTCAGCTCGATCAGACAGCCGGCGGCGTCCGGGTCGCGGGGCACGAAACCGGCCAGCTTGGCCTGCGGCTGGAGCACGTCGAGCAGCCCACGAGTGATGCCGCGATGCAGCGTGCAGACCGCTTCCTGGTTCTCGCGCACCGCATCGCGATAAGGACAGTTCCCCAGACGGTACGTCATCCGCTCGCCGCTGCCGGGCTCGGCGTGAGGCTGACAACCAAGCGCGATTAAGCTCGCTTCGAACGCCTCGACGCCGTCGAGGTCGACGCAGCGGGGCGCCAGCTCGCGGCCGATGTCTCGGCCCGTAGCCTCGACGTCGCGCAGTCGACCGGGCCGTGGAGAGATCGCCCGCGCCAGCCATCGGCCCAGGTCGGCATAGGCGCTCGGCGGGGCGCCGCCGGGCCGAGCGTCGGGGGCGATCGTCCACGCATCGCGGGGGCGCCCGCGCGCCTGGGGAGCGCGGCTGCGCGCGACCAGGCCCGCGTCCTCCATGCGCTCTAAGTGCACACGCACCCCGTTGGGGTGCAAGGCGAGACGCTCGGCGAGCTCGACCGTTCCGGCCGGGCGCTTGAGCTCACCCAGCAGGGAAAAGAGGCCCGCACGGGTCGGCTGGGCGAGCGTGTCACCCGGGCTGACGGCGAACGGCAAATCCATCACCGCACAGTTTTGCAAACTCCGGCTAGGAAAACCAGGACGAAGCGTGCTAGCTTTTTCCCACTGTGGTTGTGAGAACGATGTTGGAAGGGTCCGCCTGATGGCCTACGTGATCGCCGAACCCTGCATCGGCACCAAGGACAATTCCTGTGTCGAGGTGTGCCCGGTGGACTGCATCCACCCCACGCCCGAGGAGCCCGGCTATGACGCGGCCGAGATGCTCTACATCGACCCGGAGGAGTGCATCGACTGCGACGCCTGCGTCGAGGCGTGCCCGGTCGACGCCTGCTTCGCCGAGGATCAGCTGCCGCCCGAGTGGCAGCACTACACCGCCAAGAACGCCGCCTACTACGGGCAGGGCGGCTCGTGACCGCCCCCGCGGGCCCTCTGGCTTCCGCGCCGCGGGAGCGTGCGCGCGAGTCGCTGGCGGACAATTTGATCCGCTGCTTGGGCCTGCTCGCCGACGAACCGGCCCGCTTTGCGCGCGCGGCGGCGAGCTGGCATGCGCACTGGTGCCTGTGCGTGCCCCAACTCACGCTGGCCGACGCGGTGCGCGCCCGCCGGGCTGTCGATGCCCTCGCCGGACCCGACGCCGTCCCGGCGGCACGTTCGCTGCGCGCGCTCTTCGACCGCCACGGATTGCACGACCTCGCCGACGCGCTCGAGCGCTGGCTCGACGGGCACGCCGACTACGAAGTGGCACGGTGACGGACGCCAAGGTGATCGCCCCGTTCGCCGTCTTGCATGCGTGCGCCATGGCGTTGGGCGTCGGCATGCTGGTCGTGCTGCTTCGCGGCACGCAAGAGCACCGCCCCGACGATTCGGACGGCCCGGCGCGCTGGTGGGCAGCCGAAGGGCCCGCGATCGACTCTCGGACCCTTCGGCGGTGGACTGCCGCTCCCCCACGCGCAGCCGGCCCGCCTGCGGCTGCGCGAGCCCGTGCGCGCGGATGAGCGCTGGCCGCGCCCGCCGCGCCGCCGTCACCCGGCGCGCGACCGGCGTCCGGTGTGCCCCAGCGAGGGGAACCGGAGATGAGCACTACGCAACCGCGCAACTCCAGGGCTGCTGGCTTGCCGGCCCGTCGTGACGCTCACGCGTCGCGGAGGGCGTTTGTCGCCGGTAGCGCCGCGTTTGGGGTGGCGGGCATGGCGATCGCGGTGACCAATGCCGCGGTCCCCGTTCTCTCGTGGCTGGTGGCTGGTCGCCTACCTGATCCTCGTTGGGGCGCTGTCCCAGCTCCTGCTCGGCGTGGGGCAGCTCGCCCTCGCCGCCCGTGCACAGAGTCCAACGCCCGCGGGCTCAAGGCCGGCTCGCCCTCGGCACACGCGGTGACGATCGACGCCGATCCGCCCGAGGCGCTGCGCTGGGTCCAGGACCGCGCCCAGGCGCGCGCCGGACGCGTTTCCATCACGTTGCGCGACCAGGCACCGCTGGCGCACGACCAACGCAGACGAAGGCTCGATGACGCTTCGAGAGCGCGTGCTGTCCAGCGACCCGGAGAGCGAGGTCTATTGCACGCACCTGGTAGAGCGCCTGCCCTGGGCCGTCGAGGACACCCACCCGCCTCGTGGCGCCGGCTCGGCAGTGCCACGGCAGCGGAGCGAGGACTCCGCGGAAGAGACTGTGGCATGAGCCCGCCGAGCCAGGTAGTGGGCTACTGCCCAAGGCGGCCCGCATGAACGCACCCGAGAGAAACGCGACGAGCAACGGACACGCGCCGACGAAAACGGGATCAATGTCAGTAGCGGGACTGCAGGAGCTCGAAGAGGTCAAGGCGCTGCTGGCCAAGGGTCAGCAGGTCGGCGTACTCACGTTTACCGAGATCTCGGCCGCGACGTCCGAGCTGGACCTCGACGAG
>DASQER010000282.1:0-6955 GCA_035633575.1 Thermoleophilaceae bacterium | reverse complement strand
CGGGCTGCTCGGGCAGAGCCCCGAAGGCCGCCTCGGCGATCCGCTCGGCCGCCGCCTCGTCCTGCCAGCCGAGGAAGACGAGCGTCATGTGCAGCGCCTCCGGGCGCACGGGCCGAAGGTCGCGCCGGCCCTCCATGAGCGCGTCGCGCCACTCCACCAGCCTGCCGCGAGCACCCTCCGGCAGGTCCAATGCCAGGAATATCCGTGCGCGCGGGCCGCTCACTCCCGGTCTCGAAGCGCCCGCAGCAGGAGGTGCATGGCCACGGTGGTCGAGCGGTCGCGGACGTCGGCCCTGTCGCCGGGCAGGCGCACGGTACGGGCGATCGAAGGGCCGCCGGCCAGCTTCACGCTCCAGCAGACGGTGCCCACCGGCTTGTCCTCGCTGCCGCCGTCGGGACCGGCGATCCCCGTGATCGCAACTGCCGTGTCGGCCTCGAAGCGGCGCAGCGCGCCCGCGGCCATCGCCTCGGCCACCGGCTCGGAGACCGCACCGTGCTCCTCGATCAGCCGCGAGTCCACGTCGAGCAGCTCCACCTTCGCCTCGTTCGCGTACGCGACCACGCCGCCCGCCACGTACGAGGAGGAGCCCGGCCGCTCGGTGAGCCGCGCCGCGAGCAGCCCCGCGGTGCACGACTCGGCAGTGGCCAGCCTGCGTCCCGCGAGCAGCTCGGCCACCTGGTCGTCCACGCGCGAGCCGTCCTCGGAGAAGATCTCGCGCCCGTGCCGCTCGCGCAGGAGCTCGACCAGCTCCGCGTAGACGCCGCCCGCCTCGGGCTCGTAGCGCGTGACCATCTCGATCTCGCCCCGGCGCAGGCAGGTCGTGATCTCGAGCCGGTCGAAGCCGCCGATGCCCTCCTCCGCGTCCCGCAGCGTGTCGGCGAGCCCGGACTCGGGCAGCCCGAACATCCTCACTGTCCCCTGGCGGTACGTCGTCCGGCCGGCGATCGCCTCCCGCACCGCGTCGGTCTCGACTGCCGTGCGCCACATCGGCTGCAGCTCGCGCGGGGGCCCCGGCAGCACCGCGACGGTCGGATTGCCGGGGACCACCACGCCGGGCGCCGTGCCCACCGGATCGATCACGAAGGCGCCCTCGGGGATCAGTGCCTGCTTGCGGTTGGCCTCGCGCACGGCGTCGAAGTCCCAGTGGGTGAAGCGAGCCATCAGCGGCTTCAGGATCCCGGCGATCTTCTCCTCGAGCGCCTCGTCCAGCACGAGCTCGCGCTCGCAGAAGCGCGCCACGGTCTCCACCGTCATGTCATCGGCCGTCGGGCCGAGCCCGCCGCTCGTGACGATCAGGTCCACGCCCTGGTCGGCCAGGAACCGCAGCTGCGCCTCGATGTCCTGGCGGCGGTCGCCGCAGATGGTCAGGTGCGCCAGCTCCACGCCCAGCTCGAGCAGGCGGTCGGACAGCCAGGGGCCGTTGCGGTCCTGGACCCGGCCGGTCAACACCTCGGTCCCGGTTACGACGATGCCGGCGCGCGCGCTCACGGCCTATGACACTACGCACAGGGGCGCTGGCCGACCGGAAGCTCGCGCGTCCCCCGCGGCGTGAAGGCAAAGCCGATCGGATCCGGGCCGGGCGTGACCTCGACCTGCTCGCCGTTCATCGTCAGGCGCACGTCCCGCTTGCCGAGGTTCACGCGGATGCGCCTGCCGCGGAATGTCTGCGCGCGGTCGATTGTGTCCTCGAACAGCACGTCGGTGCCCGGCCCCCGGTCCACGCAGATGTACGTGGGCGTGGCCGGGGCTACGCGCAGAGAGACCCGCCGCGGCGGCGAGGGCTCCGGCGCGGGCTGTGCCTTCGTCTCAGTCTGGGTCGATTCCGGCGGCGAGGCCTGCTCGCCGCCCCCGCCGTCGTCGCTCGCCAGCCCGATTGCCACGAGCGCCGCCACGACGGCGGCCAGGGCGAGCAGCACCAGCGAGCCGCGCCCGAGGCGCGGCCTGTGGCGGCGGTCGCGTCCGGCCACCGCGGGCGGGCCGAGCGGCTGCATCTCGAGATCGTCCTCCCGCTCGTGGCCCGCGCGGTACTCCTCCACGAGTACGTGCGGGTCCAGCCCCAGCGCCTCCGCGTAGGTGCGCAGGAACGTCTTGACGAACGTGGGCCCGGGCAGCAGTCCGAACTCCTCGTTCTCCAGCGCGCGCAGGTACTTGGCGCGGATCTTGGTGCGCTCCTCGACATCCGCGATGTCGAGTCGCTGCCGCATCCTTGCCTCGCGCAGCGTTTCGCCGATGCTGGGCATCAGCAATCTATTTTGCCGGAACGCTCAGTCCTCTACCGAAGAAGCAACGGCGGGTGCAGTCAGCGCCTCGAGCACCCGCGGCAGGTCCGCCTCGGTGATCAGCACCTGGCGCGCCTTCGAGCCCTCGTAGCCCGAGATCACGCCGCGGCGCTCCATCATGTCGATCAGCCGTCCGGCGCGGGTGTAGCCCACTCGCATTCGGCGCTGCAGCATCGAGGTCGAGGCCGTGCCCATCTGGACCACCGTGGCGATCGCGTCGGCCAGGAGGTCGTCCTGGTCGGGGTCGAAGTCGGCGTCGCCGCCGTCCGCGCCCTCCTCCGGCGGCGCGGCCTCGAGCAGCTCCTCCTGCAGCTCGGGCTCGCCCTGGCGGCGCCAGTGCTCGGTGAGCCGCTCGATCTCCTCCTCCGCGATGAACGCACCCTGGATGCGCGCGGTGCGCGACTCGCCGGCCGGCCGGAAGAGCATGTCGCCCTGCCCCAGCAGGGACTCGGCGCCGTTCTGGTCGAGGATCACGCGCGAGTCGGTCTGCGACGAGACCGCGAACGCGATCCGCGCGGGCACGTTGGCCTTGATCATGCCCGTGATCACGTCGGCGCTCGGGCGCTGGGTGGCGAGCACGAGGTGGATGCCCACGGCCCGCGACTTCTGGGCCAGCCTGATGATCGAGTCCTCCACGTCGGCGGGCGCGACCATCATCAGGTCGGCCAGCTCGTCGATCACGCAGAGGATGTAGGGCAGCGGCGCCTCCCCGCCCTGCACGCGCACCCGGTTCAGCTCCACGAGGTTGCGCGTCTTGGCGCGGCTCATCACGCCGTAGCGCTCCTCCATCTCCTTGATCAGGTTGCTGAGCACGTTCGCGGCCAGCCGCGGCGAGGTGACCACAGGCGTGAGCAGGTGCGGGATGCCCTCGTAGTGGTTCAGCTCCACGCGCTTCGGGTCCACGAGCACCATGCGCACCTCGTTCGGCGAGGAGCGCAGCAGCACGCTCGACAGCATGGCGTTCACGCAGCCGGACTTGCCGGAGCCGGTCGTGCCGGCGATCAGGATGTGCGGCTGCTTGGCCAGGTCGGTGCCGATCGCCTTGCCCGCGATGTCCTTGCCGAGCCAGACCGACAGCGGCGACCAGCCCTTTGGCGGGTCCTGGAAGACGTCTCCCAGGTGCACCATGGCCCGAACGCGGTTCGGGACCTCCACGCCCACGGCCTGCTTGCCCGGGATCGGGGCGAGGATGCGCACCTGCTCGGCCGCCAGCGCGTAGGCGAGGTCGTCCTTCAGCTGAGCGACCTTCGACATCTTGATTCCGGGCGCGAGGCGCAGCTCGTAGCGCGTCACGTGAGGACCGCTGACGGTCCCCATCAGGCGCGCCTCCAGGTTGAAGTGGCTGAGCGCCTGCACGAGCTGCGCCCCGACCCGCTCGATTCCCTTCGTGTCGAGCTTCTGCGCGCCGCTCGAGCGCTTGAGGAACGACAGCTTCGGCATGCGGTAGTCGATGTCGTCCGACTCGGTCACCGGCGAGCGCCGGTTGCCCATCGGGGTGAGCGGCTCCTCGGCGTCGGGCTCCTCCGGCTCCTCCTGCCCGTCAGGCTCCTCGGGCTCCGGCTCGAAGTCGAAGCCCGGCTCGGGATCCTCGTAGGCCTCCAGTGCCGGGGCCTCCACATGCGTGGCGCGCACGACCGGCTCATCGTGCTCTGGCTCCGGCGGTTCGATCGGCAGCGGCTGCGTGGGAACGCGCATCGTGCCGGTGGTGCGGCGCACGCGCTCCGTGGTGGTGGCGGCCGCCTCGCGGGTGGCGGTCACGACGCTCGCGATCGACGCGCCGGTGAGCAGCAGCACTCCGGCCATCAGGAGGAACACGAACAGGATGTGGGAGCCGGCCGTCGAGAAGAGCTTGGCCGACGCCCAGAAGAGCGACTCGCCGGCGAGCCCGCCGTGGTGCTCGAGGTAGTGGGCGTCGAGGAAGCCGTCGCGCGCGGTGTCGCCGGGCCCGAGCCCGAGCGAGCCGGCGGCGAGGCCGAGCACGAGCGCCGCCGCCAGGCAGAGCGTCCCGGTCTTGAGCGGATGGACCGCGGGGATCATCGGGCGGACGACGATCAGCGCGCCGGCCGCGAACAGCACGACCGGCGCGGCATAGCCCACACCCCCGAACATGAAGAGGATCGCGCCGGCGAGCGCCTCCCCCACCTCGCCCCCGGCCCACTCGAGGTAGAAGAGGCAGGCGAAGAAGGCCGCGAAGGCGACGAGCGCCAGCCCGATCACGTCCCAGTGGCGCTGCTCGAGCGTCGGCAGCTCGAGCGCGGGCCACCCGGCCCTGCGGACAGGGCGCCGCTTCCTGCGGCGACGTCGGGCGGGAGCGCGCACCATGACGCCTGCATTCGACGGCGGATCGTCGCACCCTCCCTACCATGGGACCCATGAGCGGACGCCCGCGTGTGCTTGTCGTGGAGGACGACGCCGACATCGCCGGCGTGCTTCGCCGTTCCCTCGACAAGGAGGGCTACGAGGTGCGCGTGGCGGGCGACGGCGAGAAGGCGCTCGAGGAGTCGGGCGTGTTCGAGCCGGACGCGGTCGTGCTCGACCTCGGGCTCCCCAGGCTGGACGGAGTCGAGGTCTGCCGGCGGCTGCGCGAGGACGGCGACGTGCCGATCCTGATCCTGACCGCCCGGGACGCGGTGGACGCGCGCGTGGAGGGCCTCGACTCGGGCGCCGACGACTACCTCGTGAAGCCCTTCGAGCGCGACGAGCTGCTCGCGCGGATCAGGGCGCTGCTGCGCCGGCGCCCGCCGCGCGGGAGCGCGTTCATGGTCGTCGGGGATCTGCGCCTCAACCCGGACAGCCGCGAGGTGTATCGCGGCGAGCGCGCGCTCGAGCTCACGGCCCGCGAGTTCGAGCTGCTCGAGCACCTGATGCGCAACGAGCGCATCGTGGTCTCGCGCCAGGCGCTGCTCGACGAGGTGTGGGGCTACCACCCGTTCGCCGAGACCAACACCGTCGACGTGTTCATCTCCAACCTGCGGCGCAAGCTCGAGGCCGGCGGCGAGCCGCGGGTCCTGCACACGATGCGCGGCGCCGGCTACGTGCTGAGAGAGGCATGAGGACCCGCCTTCCCGTGAAGCTGAAGGTCGCGGTGCTGAGCGCCGCGCTGACCTTCGCGATCCTGTGCCTGTTCGCGGTGGTGGTCGGGACCGTGGCGGAGCGGCGCATCGTCGGGGGCTTCGACGACGACCTCCGAGCGAGGGTGGGCGAGCTCCAGGACCGGATCACGCTCAAGCGGGCCGCCGACGGCAGCACTCAGCTCAGCGACGCGGACGAGAACAACCTGCGCATCTTCGCGGCCGGCGACGCCATCGTGCGTGTGGTCGACCTTCGCAACCAGACCGTCTGGGCGAGCGACCCGGGCGTGAACATTGGCCCGCCCATCGTCGGCGTCACCGACATCGGCGACGTCCGGGTGGCCTCCCGCGAGCTGGTGGTTCCGGGCGCGCCGCAGTCGCAGTCGTTCGGGGAGCTCCTACGGCCGGTCGCTCAGCCGGTCGGCTACGTGCAGTATGCGAAGCCCGAGCGCAGCATCCAGAAGACCGTGAACCGCGTGCGGCTCTTCCTCGGCCTCGGCGTGCTCGGCGGCACGCTGCTGGCGTTCCTCGGCGGCCTCCTGGTGGCCAAGCGCGCCATGCGCCCGATCGCCGGGCTCACCCGCGCGGCGCGCGAGGTCGCACGTACGCGCGACCCCGACATCACCCTCCCGAAGCCGCAGGCCAACGACGAGGTGTCGGACCTCGCGAACACGTTCGAGGACATGCTTCGCGAGCTGAGCGCCGCCCGCGGCGAGACGGAGGCGACGCTGACGCGCCAGCGCAAGTTCGTCGCGGACGCCTCGCACGAGCTGCGCACCCCGCTCACGAGCATCCTCGCCAACCTCGAGCTGCTCGAGGCCGAGCTCGGGGGCGAGCAGCGCGAGATGGCGGACTCGGCGCTGCGCTCCTCGCGCCGGATGCGCCGCCTTGTGGGCGACCTGCTCCTGCTCGCCCGGGCCGATGCGGGGCGCGAGGTGCCGCGCGGGCCGGTGGACCTGTCGGCGGTGGCGGCGGAGGCGGCCCGCGAGGCGGCCGCCCTGTCCGCGGACCATCCGCTCTCGCTGGACCTTCCCGGCCCCGTGATCGTGAACGGCGTGGCCGACGACCTCCACCGCCTGGCCGGCAACCTGATCGAGAACGCGCTGATCCACACGCCGCCCGGCACGCCGGTGACGGTCTCGGTACGGCGCGAGGGACCGGACGCGGTGCTGGAGGTGGCCGACCGCGGCCCCGGCGTCCCGCACGAAATGCGCGAGCGCGTGTTCGAGCGCTTCGCCCGCGGCCCGGGCGACCCCGCACCGAGCGGCGGCAGCGGCCTCGGACTGGCGATCGTGAGGGCGGTCACGGACGCCCACGACGGGCGCGTGGACCTGCTCGACCCCGAGGGCGGCGGCGCGCGCTTCGTGGTCACCCTTCCGGGCGAGGCGGCTACACGCTCCGATTCTCCGGGTAGCGTGTTGGTGCAGGAGGCCCCCGAACCCTCGAAGGAGCAGCAACCGTGAAGTCGATCCTGCGCCGGCGTCCCTCGCCGGCACTGGTCATCTCGATGATCGCCCTGTTCGTCTCGCTCAGCGGCGTGTCCTACGGCGTCGCGACCGGCTTCATCGACAGCCGCGAGATCAAGAACAACGAGGTCCGCAGCAT
>DASQER010000281.1:0-2666 GCA_035633575.1 Thermoleophilaceae bacterium | reverse complement strand
GGCAGCGCGACGCGCAGTGTGAGCGAGAACTGTGCGGAGGGAGTGGCCATGGGTGCGGGTGATCATAGGGTCAGGCCGCCCCCAGCCCGGCTCCGCGGGCGAACGACAGCACTGAAGATCAGGGTTGGGCGTTTTATCTGGCCATTTGCCCAGGGAAAACGCCCAACCCCCGTACCGAGGCCGCCTTTGCCCTCGATAGGGTTGAGCCGTGGCCGCCGAGTCGCCGAAAGAGCTGTTCCTGATCGACGGGAACAGCCTCGTCTACCGCGCGTTCTTCGCGCTCCCGGAGTCGATCGCCACCTCGAAGGGCCAGCCCACGAACGCCATCTTCGGCTTCGCCTCGATGCTCGTGAAGATCATCACCGAGTACGGCGTGAAGCCGACGCTCGTGGTGTGGGACGCCGGCCTGTCGGGCCGCAAGGAGGTCTACGAGGAGTACAAGGGCCAGCGCGACTCGAAGCCCGACCTGCTCGCCGAGCAGTGGCCGCACATGGAGCCGCTCGTGGACAGCTTCGGCTACGAGAACGTGCGCGTGGAGGGCTACGAGGCCGACGACGTGATCGCCACCGTGGCCGGGCGCGCGCGCGAGCAGGGCTTCGACGTGATGGTGGTCACCGGCGACCGCGACCTCTTCCAGCTGATCGAGCCCGGCGTGCGGGTGATGGCCACGAGCCGCGGCATCACGGAGACCAAGGTCTACGACCGCGAGGCCGTGATCGAACGCTACGGCATCGCGCCGGAGCTGATCCCGGACTTCGTCGGCCTCAAGGGCGACACCTCGGACAACATCCCCGGCGTCCCGGGCATCGGCGAGAAGACGGCTTCGCAGCTGCTCCAGGAGCACGGCGACCTCGAGGGCGTGCTCGGCAGCATCGACAAGATCTCCGGGGCGAAGCGCAAGGAGAACCTGACGAACCACGCGGAGGACGCGCGCGTGTCGAAGCAGCTCGCCACCGCGATCCGCGACATCGACCTCGACATCGACCTCGACCAGATCGCCGCGCGCGAGCCCGACCGCTCGCGGCTGCGCGAGACCTTCCGCGAATTCGAGCTGCGCGCGCCCCTCGAGCGCCTCGAGGAGGCCCTCGGCCAGGGGGAGGTCGCCGCTCCGGCCGAGCGCGCCGAGGAGGTCGTCGCCGCGAGCGCGCGCGAGGTGCCGCTGGCACAGCTCGGCTCCCTCGACGGCGAGCTGGTCGCGATCGCGGCCGAGCGGCCGCGTCCGGCCGGCGAGCCGGAGGGGCAGGAGGCGCTCGACGTGGGCGGCCCTCCGATCGGTCCGATGCGCGTGGCCGCATACGGCGGCGGCGAGGTGCTGGTTGCCGAGGCGGAGACGCTTGCGGCGCTGACCATGGCGCGCGGCGAGCGGCCGCTCGTGTACCACGACTGGAAGACCACCGCCGTGAGCGAGGACCCCTCCGGCGCACCGCCGCTCGAGCACGACACGATGATCGCCGCCTACCTGATCGATCCGGCCCGGCGCGGCTATCCGCTCTACGAGCTGACCACCGAGGCCGGCATCGCGGCCAGCGTGGACGGCGCGGACGGCATCGCGGAGCGGGCGGTGGTCACGCGCGTGCTGGCGGAGCGCCAGCGCGCGCGGCTCGAGGAGGACGGCCTCACGCGCCTCTTCGAGGAGGTCGAGCTGCCGCTCGTGGACGTGCTCGTGGAGATGGAGCGCGCGGGCGTGAAGCTCGACGTGGAGCGCCTGCGCGAGATCAGCGAGCGCTTCGGGGCGCGCGCGGTGCAGCTCGAGCGGCGCGTGTGGGAGCTTGCGGGGGAGGAGTTCACGATCGGCTCGCCCCAGCAGCTGGCGCAGATCCTGTTCGAGAAGCTCGGGCTGTCGCGCAAGCGCCGCGGCAAGACCGGGTTCTCCACCGACGCGCGCGTGCTCCAGGCGATCCGCGACGAGCACGAGATCATCCCGGCGATCGAGGAGTGGCGCGAGGTCACGAAGCTGAAGTCGACCTACCTCGACGCGTTCCCCGAGCTGATCGGCGACGACGGCCGCCTGCACACCACCTTCAACCAGACGGCCACGGCCACCGGCCGCCTGTCGAGCACCGACCCGAACCTCCAGAACATCCCGATCCGCACCGAGCAGGGGCGCGAGATCCGCGCCTGCTTCGTGGCCGAGCCGGGCAACCGCCTGATCTCGGCGGACTACTCGCAGGTCGAGCTGAGGCTGCTCGCGCACATCGCGGACGAGCCGGTGCTGAAGGACATCTTCCGGCGCGGCGAGGACGTGCACACCGCCACCGCCGAGGCGATCCTGGGCGGCCAGACCGACCCCGGCACGCGCTCGAAGGCCAAGATGGTCAACTACGGGATCGTCTACGGCCTGTCGGCGTTCGGGCTGGCCGACCGCCTCCAGATCCCCAAGGAGGAGGCGCAGGAGTTCATCGACCGCTACCTGGAGCGCTTCCCGCGCGTGAAGGCGTTCATCGACGAGACGATCGAGCGCGCCCGCGAGGAGGGCCACGTGACCACGCTCTTCGGCCGCATCCGGCGCGTGCCGGAGCTGCGCTCGCGCCAGTTCCAGACGCGTTCGCTGGGCGAGCGGCTGGCCGTGAACATGGTCCTCCAGGGCACGGCCGCGGACATCATCAAGGTCGCGATGGTGCGCGCGCGCGACGAGCTGCGCGCGGCCGGGCTCTCGACCCGGCTGG
>DASQER010000280.1:0-24191 GCA_035633575.1 Thermoleophilaceae bacterium | reverse complement strand
CCGGTGGTGACGCTCTCGTCGAGGACCGCCACTCCGAGCGCCAGGGCGACCACCGGGTTCACGTAGGTGATCACGGTCGCGCGGCCGGCGCCGACCTCGGCGATCAGGCGGAAGAAGAAGAGGAACGCGAGCGCCGAGCAGACGAGGCCAAGCACCGCGATGGACGCCACGGCCTCGAACGACGGAACCGAGTCCGGGATGTCCGCGGCGGCGAACGGCGTGACCAGGAGGGTGGCGATCGCAAGCGACGCCGCCACGGGCCCGAGCGGGTCCACGTCGGAGAGCCGCCGCTTCACGATCATCGGGCCGATCGCGTAACAGAACGCGGCGAGCAGCACCGCGAGCGCTCCCAGGAGCTCGTCGGTGCGCCCGCCGATGTCGATGCCCACGAGCGCCGCGACGCCCGCCAGGCCGATCAGCATCCCGACGAGGCGTGTGGGCGTCGGGCGCTCGGAGTGGTCGAAGCGCAGCGCTATCAGGGCCACGAAGAGCGGCACGGCCGCGATCAGGATGGCGGCGAGCGAGGAGGTGATGTGCACCTCCCCGAAGCTGATCAGCGGCCAGGGGATCGCCATCTCGACGGCTGCGAAGAGGGTGAGGATGCGCCAGCGCTCACCGAGGCCGCGGAGCGCGCCCAGCTTCCACGCGACCGGAAGCAGGACCGCCGCGGCGAGCGCGAGCCGCGACCAGGCGACCACGCTCGGGGACATCTCGTCCACCGCGATCTTGATGAACAGGTACGGCATGCCCCAGATCACGGAGACCGTCGCGAACAGCGCCCATGCGCGCGCGCTCACGCGACGGCCCCCGTGTGGGTCGGCAGCGGGCTCGGCATCAGCCGATCTAGGCTACTCAGCGCCTCCAGGGGCGCCGGCGGCGCGGGCTGCGGCTCAGGCGCCGAAGCTCGGCCTCGCGGCTCGTCGCGAACGCCCATGCGAGTGCCGCGCTCATGCCGCCACCGCCTCGGTCAGCTCGCTCCGGGCCCGCAGGCGCAGCATGTCGACGATGTCCGCGGTGGGGTGGAACGGGTCGGCCACCGCGTGGCCGTCGTTCACTCCGACAGCGGCGCGCAGCTCGCCGTGGACGTAGGCCAGCAGCGCCGGGCCCCTCGGGGCACGCCGGTCGTCGAGCGCGGCGAGCCGCCAGACCTTCGGAGCATCCGCCTCGGTGTAGTTGGTGATGGTGATCGGCTCGGTCATCTTCGATCTCCTTTCACCGGATAAACGCTCACCGCCGTGTGAATGTGAGAGTAACCGGCTAAATCGTTATGCAGGAATCATAGCACCAGCTAAACTCTTTTGCCAGTTATGGCACCAGGCGAATCCTCCCCCGCGAAGAAAGCCCCGCAGCCGCTCTACCTCGTGCAGCGCTTCGTGAACAGCATCGACCTCGAGAGCGGCGAGGACGAGCTCGTGAGCCCCGAGGCGCTGCGCTCCTGGTTCGCCGAGCGCGGGCTGATGGACGCGGGCGAGGCGGTCGGCCCGGCCGACCTGCGGCGGGCGGTGGACGTCCGCGAGGGCCTGCGCGCCGTGCTGCTCCACAACAACGGCCACCCGCTCGACCGGCAGCGGGTCGAGAGGCTCGACCGCGCCGTCCGGCGCGCCGGCGTGCACCTGCGCTTCGAGCCTGGCCGCGACCCGGAGCTCGTGCCCGACGCCGAGGGAGTGGACGGGGCGATCGCCCGCCTCATGGCGATCGTGGCCGCGGCGGTCGAGCACGGCCGCTGGGAGCGCCTCAAGGCCTGCCCGCGCGAGGCGTGCGAGTGGGCCTTCTACGACAAGTCGAAGAACCGCTCGGGGCGCTGGTGCAAGATGGAGGTCTGCGGGAACGTCGAGAAGGCGCGGGCGTTCCGCGAGCGCAGGCGCGCGGCGAGCCGCTAGCCCTCCAGCGTGTGCACCTTGAAGAGGTTGGTCCCGCCGGCGCGCCCGGCGGGCAGCCCGGCCGTGATCCCGATCATGTCGCCCGTCTGCGCGAAGCCCTCGCGCTCCGCCACCGTCGCGCAGGCCTCGATCAGGCCGAGCGTGTCGAGCGGCTCCTCGTGCAGGCGCGGGTGCACGCCCCAGAGCAGCTGGCAGCGGCGCACGACCTCCCGGTGCGGCGAGAGCGCCAGCACCGGAGCCTTCGGCCGGTAGGCCGAGATCAGCCCGGCGGTGGTGCCGGTGTTGGTCGGCGAGACGATGCACTTGAGCCCGAGCTGGTAGACCGCGCCCACGGCCCCGAACGCGATCGCGTGGTACTGGTTGTTCGCGCGCGGCCCGCGCTCGGCGAGCCAGCGGCCGTAGGGCAGCTCGCGCTCGGTGGTCTGAGCGATCGAGGCCATCATCTGGACGGCCAGCACGGGATGGCGCCCCACCGCGGTCTCCTGCGAGAGCATCACCGCGTCCGTGCCGTCGAAGATGGCGTTCGCCACGTCGGCCACCTCCGCGCGGGTCGGGCGGGTGGAGTGCACCATCGACTCGAGCATCTGGGTCGCGGTGATCGCCGGAGTCGCGTGGCGCCCGGCCATGGCGAGCAGCCGCTTCTGGACCAGCGGGACCTCCTCGATCGGCAGCTCGATCCCGAGGTCGCCGCGGGCGATCATGATGCCGTCGGCCGCCTGGATGATCTCCTCGCCGTTCGCCGCGGCCTGCGGCTTCTCGATCTTCGCGATCAGCGGCACGTCCACGCCCCGGGCCTTCAGGTGCTCGTGCACCGGGTCGAGATCCTCGCGCCGGCGCACGAACGAGAGGGCGAAGAAGTCCACGCCCATGTCGAGCCCGGCGTCGATCAGGCCGATGTCCTCCTCGCTGACCGCCGGCAGGGAGACCGTCACGTTGGGCAGGTTGAGCCCCTGGCGGGAGGCCACGCTGCCCCCCACCTCCACCTTCGTCACAACCTCGCCGTCGTTCACCTCTTCGACCCTCAGCCGGACGGCGCCGTCCGCGAGGTAGAGCACGTCGCCCTCGCTCACCAGCCCGGAGAAGCCCTCCCAGGCCACCGGCAGCCGCTCGGAGGTGCCCTCCACGGGCTCCGGCGTCAGCACCACGCGCGAGTCCCGGACCAGCTCGGCCACGCCCCCGGCCACCGGGCCGAGGCGCAACTTGGGGCCGGGCAGGTCGCCCAGGATCGCCACGTCGCGGCCGGCCCGCTCCGCCGCCGCGCGGACGCTCGCGGCGATCTCCGCGTGCTGCTCCGAGGTGCCGTGCGCGAAGTTCAGCCGGGCGACGTCCATGCCGGCCGCGATCATCTTCTCGAGGACCTCCGGGTCCTTGGACGCGGGGCCTATCGTGGCGACGATCTTGGTCGAGCGCATGCGCCTGCAACATACCCGGAGCCGCCGCCGGGCCTCCCCACCGGCCCGTTCACGAAAAGGCCGCTCTTAGCGACAGGGAGCCCCGGCGTGGGTTGACGCTCGCCCCGGGAGAGGCTTTGATGGGCCTCGGCCTCGGGGCAGCTTGGAACCGCGTGACTGGCCCGCCCGCTCACGCATTTCGCGCCGCTGCCAGGAGGCATCGGGGAATCTGCATCACTCATGTCGTTGCAATTGCATCGCACGTAGTGCGGGGAGGTCTGATGGGCAAGTCGGCCACGATCGACGCTGGTCAAGAGCAGCATCTGCGGGCGCTGGAGTACGCCAATCGCGTACGTCTCGCCCGGGCTCGAATGAAGCGTCGAATCGCAGCGGGCGAGCTCTCGGCTGCTGAGGTCGTCCTCAGCTGCCCCTGGCAGGCGCACAGCATGTCGATCAGCGACCTGCTGATGAGCCAGAAGCGCTGGGGCAGGGCCCGCTGCAGAAGGCTGCTGGTCTCCCTCGGCGTCCCGGAGAACAAGCAGGTCGGGACGCTCACCGAGCGCCAGCGCCTGGCAGTGGCCGCTGTGCTCACCGCAAAGAACACCCCGGCAGGAACAGATGCCCCCGCGCGGGCCTCGCTTGCGACACGCGAACGCGCGCTGACGGCCGCCTGACCGGAGCAGAGCGAGGGCGGCCGGGGAGAGGCCGGCCGCCTCTCGCTCGCCTGTCTCTCGCCGCGGTCGCCGCTAACTCAGCGCTTACAGCAGCGGTGAAGGGGTGGGGCAACAAGTCGCCTTTCGCCCCTTCCGCACGCGCGTGAGGTGCGCTGGCCTTTCCATATGCGTGCGAATGTGCCACGCGCCTCGCCAGACGAGGCGAGTGGCGAGTTCTGCATGGGCGTTTGACGAGATTCGATCGCACAGCGATACGAACGCGACGAGCCACGTCGGCCGCAGCTAGACCGGCTTCCGCCCCAGCTCCTCCAGCGGCTCGTCCACCGTCAGCCCCGGGCCGGTCGTGGCCAGCTCGACGATGTGACCGTCGGGGTCGCGCAGGTAGACCGACTTGAAGTAGGTCCGGTCCATCATCTCGGTGACCGGGATGCCCTGGGACGTGAGGTAGTCGTGCCAGGCCCGAAGCTCCTCCTCGCTGCCGACGGCCAGGGCGAAGTGATGGGTCGAGCCGCGGCCGACGCTCCCCTCGTCCAGCTCCGGGTACTCGAGGCAGGTGATCAGCGTGCCGGGCTTGCCCTCCTCGTCGCCGAAGAAGAGGTGGCGCGCGCCCCGGTCGTCCTCGTTGACGGTCTGCTTGACCACCCGCATCCCGAGCAGGTTGCGGTAGAAGCCGACCGAGCGCTCCACGTCCTCGCAGATGAGCGTGACGTGGTGCAGGCCGGCGATCCTCAGGCGGCGCTCGCTCACCGGAACCCGAGTCCTCCCGAGCGGCGCTTGAAGAGCTCGCGCATCGCGTAAAAGGTAGCGGCGAAGACGGCGAGACCGAGCACGACCAGGGTCCACACCTTCACGGGTCCGAGGCCGAGCGCGACCGCCGTCACGGCCACGAACGCGGCCACGCCCGCGAGCAGCGTCGAGTGCGAGCGGTAGCCGCCCATGTGCTCGCGCAGCGCCAGCTCCCCGCCGCCGAGCGACGCGACCACGAGGCCGGCGAAGAGGAGCTGCTCTCCGTCGTTGCCGCTGAACGCGCCCCAGAGGATCAGGACGATCCCGAGCAGGATCACGAGCTCGGAGAGCGGGAAGCTGCCCCAGGGCGCCGGCGGCCGCTCGTGGATCGACGGCCGGCCCGGCCGGGGCCGAGGTCGCTGGTCGCGCGCGCGCTCCCGGCGCGCGGCGTCGCGCTCCTCGCGCGTCGTCGAGTCCCCGCGCTTGCGGCTTCGCCTACCCATTCAGGTGGCTAACGGGCAACCGGAGCTGATCACGACGCGCCACCAACCCATGAGCATCCCGATGAAGCTCCAGCGCGGCCGCACGTGCCAGTGGCGGCAGCCGGGCTCCCCGATGTCCTCATGCGAGACCCGCACCCACTTGTGGCGCTCCGGCTCGAGCAGCATCTCTTCGATTTGGCGCCGGTTCTGCTCCTCCACCCAGGTCCGGTCGGACAGCGCACGGCGCGTGTCGGCCACCCGGTCCGCCAGATCGTCGCGGAGCTCCTCGAGCTCGGCGAGCGAGAGCAGGCGCGGTCCCCCGCCCCGCCCGGCGACCGCGGGCGCTTGGAGTCCCTTGCGCGGCCACGTGGAGCAGAAGACCTGGGAGAGCTCGTTCTCCAGCCGAGCCACCTGCTCGAGGAGCGAGCGGCGCGCCGCGCGTTCGTCCGGAGCTGTGCGCGGTACGAGCGGGCCGACTGTCCTGTCTAGAACGTCAGGCACGACGGATCAATTGTAAAGCGTCTCGGCCGCGCACCACAGCGCCTCCTCCAGGCTGACGCGCGGCACCCCCTTCACGCCCAGCGCGCAGAGGATCATCTGCTCGGTGTCGGGAGTCACGCCGGCGTCCTCGGCCACCTCGCCCAGCACCACGGCCACCGGCCGCTCGCCGTCCGCCATCACGAGCTGGCGCTCGGACAGCGGGCGCACCTCGGCGAGCGTCTCGCCCGAGCGCGCCAGCCGCAGGCCGAGGTCGCCGTCCACGCGCTCGGCGTCGAGGGCCACGAGCGGCACGCCCGTCTCCGAGATCGCGATCGTCAGGGCGTCGTCCACGACGTTCTGGCTGGGCAGGCCGCCCTGCTTCAGCCGTCGCAGCGCCACCGCCTCGACCGGGGTGCGGTCGTTGTCCGGGTCGATTCCCACCTGGCGCGAGAAGACCCGGTAGGCCCACGGCACCGGGTCCTGGCGCATGTGCACGACCTTGCCGCCGGTGTAGCGATCGGCCAGCATGCGCAGCCGCTGCTTCACCTCGCGCGGAGAGGGCCCGGGCCGGACCGCCACGCGCGCGTGGACCAGGCTGAGCTGCGGGAACTCCTCCGCCAGCTCGGGCTCCACCCAGCCGTCGACGAGGTCCAGCTCGGTCATCCGGTCAGCCGCCTCGCCTGCCGTCGCAGCTCGGCCTCGGTGAGGTTGCCGACGTTCGTGGCGCGGACGCGCCCGTTCTGGGCGAAGACGGTGATGGGACAGACTCCCACTCCGTAGAGGTTCACGAGCGACCCATCCTCGTCCACCGCCACCGGCTGCCGCCACCTCCGGGCGCGTGCGAGGTTGCGCGCCTCGTCCTTCGTGTCTCCGCTGAGAACGGTCACGAAGCGCACGTCCGGGAAGTCACGCATGATCCGCTCGACCCGGTCGACCTGCGGCTCGCAGTCGGTCCCGCGCGTCACGACGAACGTGATCACCCGCGCGCCGCGCTCCCGCGGGCAGACCGTGACGATCCCGGTGCCCTCGACGTCGCAGGCGGGGACCTTCCCGGCGTTCTCGTTGCACGGCTCCTTCTGGCAAACGTTCGCGTCTCCCTCCTTATCGCCGCCGGCGAGCGGGGCGGCGAAGGCCGGGAGACGCTGGCCGGGCTCGGGACCCTGGAGGCCCTCGCCGCTGTTCGGGAGCGTCTGCACGAACAGCAGCACCGCCAGCCCCATCAGCATCAGTATCCCGACGAGCCAAGCGTACTTGTTCCCGGGCCTCGGCACCTCCGGGCGCCGCACCGGCTCGGGGTGCGTGCGGTCGCGCTCGGCCAGGCGCTCGCCGGGCGAGAGGTCCTCGAAGCGGTCCTCGCCCTCGGTCACGGCGTGTCGGCCTGGGGGCGGCTGAGCCGGAGCGCTGCCAGCAGGTCGCGGACCCGGAACGGGCCGTGCTGCTCAGCCCACACCAGGGACGCGGGCAGCACGATCATCACCCCGAGCAGGGACACGGTCAGGTCCACGACGGTCACGATGCCGAAGTCGCGCAGCATGCGGATGTCCGAGAAGATCAGCGCGGCGAACCCGGCGATGGCGGTGGCGCCCGACGCCAGCACGGCGGCGCCGGTCGACGCGTAGGCCAGCTCGATCGCCCGGGCCGGGCCCGCGCCTCCCTCGCGCTCCTGGCGGTAGCGCGAGGAGAGCAGCACGCTGAACTCGGTGGAGATCGCGATCACGAGCGCCCCGAGCGTGACCGACATCGGGTTCAGGTCCACCTCGAGCGGTCCCGGGAGCAGGCCGAGGACGAACAGCACGAGACCCGACCAGCCGGTGGCGAGCGCGATCGGGATCAGCGGCACGGCCGCCTCGCGCCCTGAGCGGCGGGCGGCGAAGAGCACGAGGAACACGCCGAGCAGCGCCGCCACGAGCGTGAGCGCCCGGCGCCACGGCGAGGAGAGCGCGCCGTTGGCCTCCGCCGCGAGCACGGGCAGGCCGACTACCGAGGCCTCCACGCCCTCGGGCGGCTTCAGCGCCGCCTTGATGTCGTCCACGACCTGCTTCTGGCGGTCGAGCGGCATCAGCCTGATCCCGAAGGCGAGGTTGGCCGTCCTGCGATCCGCCGTCACGACGCCCTGCGAGAAGTAGGGCGGCACCCCGTCGAGCAGCCGGCGCACCTCGCCCTGGCCGCCGCCGGCGGTGCTGAAGAGGTCGGGCAGCGACAGCGCCGGGCAGAGCTCGGGCGCATCGCGCTTCTGGGTGCAGCGCTTGCCGGGACGGAAGCCGTGCTCGCGCAGCACGCGCTCCTGGAAGCGGGTCATCCAGGCGATCACGCCCGGGGCGGTGATGTCGTCGGCGCGGACGGTCACGTCGATCTCGCCGGACACGCCGGTCTCCTCCTGGAGCACGTTCACGTCGCGCAGGGCCTGGAGGTCCTGCGGCACCAGCTCGCGCACGTCCGAGACGACCTCGCTCTGCGTGTCGAGCGCGAGCCCCACGACTGCCACGGCCAGCCCTATCGCCAGCACGCGCCGCGGCCGCGCGAGCGCCACGCCGAGCGTGCGCCAGGAGCGGTCCGCGAGCCACTCGCGCGCGCCGTGCACGCGCGGGTGCGCCCCGAGCGCCGCCGCCCGTGCCGCGAGCCGCGACGGCCCGCGCTCCCGCGCCACGCCGCGGAAGCGCGCCAGCGCGGCGAAGCCGGCGCAGAGCGCACAGCCGAGCGCCAGCACGATGCCGAGCACGAGCAGCACGCCGAAGCCGCGCACCATCGGAACCGGCGAGAGCAGCAGCACGAGGAAGCCCGTGGCCGTCGCCAGTCCCGCGGTCAGGATGGTGGGGCCGCCGGCCACGGCGGCCGCGACGGCGGGCTCGGGCTCGCCGCGGGCCTCGGCCTCGTTGAAGCGCGCCTGGAACTGGATGGCGTAGTCCACGGCAAGGCCGATCAGGACCGGCAGCGCCGCGATCGAGGCCATCGTGAGGCTGCCGCCGGCGAGCGAGAGCGCGCCGAAGGTCATCGCCGCGGCGGCCAGCGCCAGCGCGAGCGGCAGCAGCCGCAGGCGCGAGCGGAACACGAGCGCCAGCGTCGCGGCCATCAGCAGCATGGCCGCCCCGAGCAGGACGAAGATGGAGCGCTGCACGGCGTCGGCGAGCCCCTCCGCCACCACCGGCACTCCCGTGACGATGTAGCGCGCGCCCTCGCGCGGCCTGAAGGTCCCCTCGCCCGTGGCCGTCCGGATCAGGTCGATCGCACGGTTGCGCTCCGCGTCGGTCAGGTCGGGGCGCAGCCGGATCTGGATCAGCGCCGCGTTCTTCGACGGGAACAGGTAGGCGAAGCGCGACTTCGGCACCCCCGGCTCGCCCGCGGTCCTGTCGAACACGAGCGTGGAGACGAACGTTGGGTCGTTGATGCGCGGGATGCCCGTGATGCCGTAGCGCAGGGCGAGCTTGATGGCGTCGTTCAGGAACTGCGCCTGCACCGCCTCGGCGGCCGCGCGCGCGAGGCGCTCCTGCTCCGACCTCGGGTCGCCGCGGCGCTTCGAGAGCCGGCGTGCGGCCTCGGCGGCCTGCTGCGCCTGCGTCGCGGCCCGCTGCTGCTCCTTCGCGAGCTGGTCCTGGATCTGGCCGACGGCGGTGTTGACGAACGTGGCCGGCCCGTACACGACCTTGGCCGGCCGGAGCTCCGCGATCTCGCGGCAGACGGGCGGCAGGCTCCCGAGGCCCTTCTTCGTGTCGGGCACGTTGCCGCCGAGACAGCCCTCGAGCCGCAGCACGCGGTTGATGTCCGCCGTGAGCACGGTGCGCGTGAGCTCCCCGTGCACGAGCACGAGGATCGCCTCGTCGCCGAAGTCGTGCTTGAAGCGCTGGGTGTCCCTGAAGCTCTCCGAGCCGCGGTCCACGAGCGTCTCCGTGGCCGCGCTCGGCTGGAGCCGCAGCGCCAGCGCGCCGCCGCCGAGCGCGAGCAGCGCGACGAGCCCCAGGACCACCAGCGGCCGCCGCGTCACGGACTGCACGAGGCGTCGAAGCGCGCGCTCGATCACGCAGTCAGCTTAGGAGAACCCCGTGGACGCCTACGGCAGTGGCTGCAGGCGCGGGTACATGCCGGACTGGCCGACCAGGCGGCCGAGCGGCGCCTGCGGGTCGCAGGGGGGCGCCTTGCCGCGGTTCTGGTCGCCGCCGAAGATGAACTGGTCGATCTGGGCCAGCACGCTGGCCGAGAGCCATTCGTTCGGCTCGGGAGTGGGCGGCACGGGGTTGTCCGTGCAGAGGTAGTCGCCGAACACCTCGAGGTGGCCCTCGGTCCGCAGCTTGTCGTAGCCGCCCGGCTCGGTGTACGGGTTCGAGCGGTTGGTGCTCAGGCGGAACGGCCAGCCCGCCATCATCTCCGGGTTCACCGGGTTGGTCGTGCGCAGGTAGTGCAGGAACTTCGAGGTGTCGTTGAAGCTCTGCTCCGTGCCCTGCGTGGCCGCGGCGTCGTTCGCGAAGAACGCCGCGATCTCGCGCCGGTAGAAGCCGAGGTAGTCGACGATCGGGGTCAGGTTGCGCAGGAACGGGTCGAGCCGGCCCAGCAGCGGACGGGTGTTGTCGAGCACCTGCGTGGTCGCCGGCAGGCCGCGCCGCGAGACCCGCACCAGCGGGTCGAGGTCCTCGAAGAGGCCCTTCAGGTCGGGCGCCAGGGCGTCCAGGTCGACCAGCGTGGGCGACAGCTCGCGCGCCGCCGGCCGCAGCTGCGTGATCAGCGGGTCGGTCACGTTCGCGAAGGAGGTCACGCGCTCCGTGGTGGCGCGGGCCTCGCGCAGGAAGGTGGGGAACACGCGGAAGGTGTCGGCGAGCTGGGCGTCGCGGCTCGCGAACGCCTCCCAGGTGCGGTTCGAGTTCCTGATCAGCTCGCGCAGCTGGCCCTTGCGCTCGCTGAGCGCGTCGAAGACGTAGCCCGTGTCGCGCACGAAGCGCCGGGTGGCGCCGCTCTGCTGGCGCAGGACCTTGAGCACGTCGTCCGTCTCGTCCGCAAACGGGGTGAGGTTCGCGAGCGCGTCGTTGAGCGGCTCGGCATTGCCCTTCGCCGCCCGCCCGGCCTGGTCGAACCAGATCGAGAAGCGCTGGCGGGTCACCGGGTCGAAGCCGCGCAGGATCTCGTCGAGCTCGACAGTCTCCGCGACCCTGCCGGCGGCCAGGGTGCCTCCGTCCGGGACGTTCTCGGCCGCGGCCGTTCCGGGCGAGAGCTCCACGTACGTCTCGCCGAGCAGCGTCTTCTGGCGCAGGATCGCGCGCGTGTCCTTCGGGATCGGCGCGTAGCGCGCGTCGATCTCGATCTCGGTGTCGGTGAGGCCCGTGAGCTCGTTCGGCTCCTTCTTCTTCACCCGCCCGACGCGCACGCCGGAGATCCGCACGTCGGCCTCCTGGGCGAGCTGGGTGGCCTCCGGGAAGCCGACCGTCACCCGGTAGCCCACCGGCTGGAGCGGCACCGAGCCGCCGAAGTTCAGCCACAGGAAGACGAGGATGCCGAAGCAGGAGAGGCCGAACGCGACCATCGCGAAGATGCGGCCGAAGCTGGGGGTCTGCTTGATCACGGCACTCTGTCGTCGGGCGGTCGGTTGTTGGGACAGGCCTCGCCCTCGGGCGGCAGGTTGAGGAGGCGGGTGAGCAGGCCGAGCTGCGGGTTTCCGAGGATCACCTGCTCGAGCACGTCGTATCCGCCGCAGCTCACGAGCACGATCCCGCGCCGGATCGGGCCGTGCGCGTCCTGGAGGTTGAACAGCGTGGCGCCGGCGTGCGCGCCCCATGCGGCCCAGAAGAGGAACGGCTCGCGGTCGCCGGGCGGGTTGTATGCGAGCGCGTTGAAGAAGCGGTTCAGCACCCCGAAGCTGCGCGCCAGCCGTGGCGTGACCACCGCGAGGTCGTTCGTCGCCGCGCGCAGGTCGCGGACCGCCGGCTGGACGTCGCGGGCGAACGGGCGGATCTGGTCGCGGATGATCGGGGTGGTCTCGTCGAAGAACGGGCGCGTCTTGCGAAGCGCCGGGGCCAGCTCGCGGGCGAACGGGCGCAGGCGCTCGAGCGCGGGCCCGAGCTCCCCGGCCAGGGTGCTCGTCTTCCGTAGCGTCTGCTCGGTCTGGTCGAGCGCGCCCGGGAACAGGCGCAGCGCCTCGCGCAGGGACGCCTCCTCGGAGGCGAAGGCCTCGAAGTTCGCGTTGGCCGAGTCCACCAGCGCGGCGAGCTGGCGATCGCGCTCGGCGAGCGCGGTCGAGAACTGCTGGAAGTTGTGGATCACGCGCCGGAGGTTGTGGCGGCGCTCGCCCAGGAGCCCCGTGATCTTCTTGCCGTCGCGCGCCGTGGGCTCGAAGCGCTTGAAGACCTCGCGCAGGTCCTGAGCCGCGGTCTGGTCGTACTTCTTGGAAGCGCCCGTGACCTTGTCGTCGAACGCGGTGCCGCCGGCGTTCAGCAGGATCTGGAGGTACGCGCGGGTGTCCGTGTCGAGCTGCGCGAGGAACTCGTCGCTGTTCACGTCGGGGAGCGTGTTCGCCACCCGCACGCGGCCGCCCTCTCGGAGCTCGCCCGCGCGCCTGTTGCCCGGGTCGAGTGCAAGGTACATGTCCTTGAGGCCGGTCTTGGGGCGCAGCAGGACCGTCGAGTCCCGGTAGATCGGCCGGTACTCGTCCTTGATCTGCAGGGCCACCACGGCCTTGCCTTCCTCGAGGTCCACCGAGCCGACCTCGCCGATCTTCACTCCGGCGATGTTCACCGTCTGGCCCTGCCCCGGGACCACGGCCTGGCCGGTGGGCAGCTCCGCCTTCACCGTGTAGAAGTCGGTTCCCGCCAGCGGTACCCACGCCGGCAGGTAGAAGCGCTGGTGGGACAGGATGTAGCCGCCGACCCCGAGCGCGATCACGAACAGGAACAGGATCGCGACGAAGACCCGCGCCTGCTTCTTGATCTGGCGCCTCACGGGCCGCCCCCGATCCGCGCGTCGCTCAGGTTCGGGACCGTCTGCGTGTGGCACTTCACGTTCGGGCGGTAGGGGGGCTTCGGCGCCTTCGCCGGGCGCGTGCCGAGCGGCTGCTCGCTGACGCCCGAGTGGAGCGGCCCGCTGCTCCCCACCGGCGGGGTCTGGACCGCGAAGGGCCCGCCGCCGGCCTGGAAGCGCACGTAGCTGCCGTTGCCGTCGAAGTTCTGGGACTCGCCCGCGAGCGAGACCATCGTCTGGAAGAACTCCTCGTAGTTGCGCAGGCCGGTGGAGAGCGCGCCGTCGTCGATGCGCTGCTCCTGCGTCGGCAGGACCACCTCGAGCTGGCAGCGGTTGAAGTCGTCGAGCACGGGCAGGAAGTCGAGCTGCCCCTCCGTGAACTGCGCGAAGTCGCCGACGGCCGGCTGGAGGTCGTCCACGAGGCCCTGCAGCTCGGCGGGCGAGAGCAGCGCGCTGGTCTGGCGGATCCACGGGAAGCCGGCGTCGATCGTCGCCGGCGTCTCGCGGACGCCGGGGATCATCTCGAGCGCCCACGCGCGCGTGGACGGGAAGGCCGCATTCAGGTTGTCGAGCGCCGGGCGGGCCGCCTCGAGCACCTGCGGCAGCTCGCGGATGGTCCCGCGCAGGCCGGCCTCCTCCGCCGCGAGCGCGCCCATCGTGATGTTGAAGTTGGTGATCAGGTCCTTCAGCGGCGCCTCGCGCGACGAGAGCGCGGCGAAGATCTTCTGCTGGCTCCCGATCAGCTTCGAGAGGTCGTGCAAGTCGGTGCCGAGCGTCGCGTCGTTCACCACCGCGCCCCCGCGCAGCGCGCCGGCGGAGTACTTGAGCGAGTCGTTCAGCGCCTCGGCCCCGGTCTGCCCCTTCGTAGCCGGGTCCTGGTCGTCGTCCTCGCCCGGCTGCGGCTCGCCGTTCAGCGCGTCGCCGTAGCCGATCAGGAGCTTCTGGAGGTCCTCGCGGGTGTCCGTCGTCAGCGTGCCGAGCACCTGGTCGAGCTGGACCGGCGCCGAGGTCTGGGAGGCGGGGATGGTGCCGCCGTCGCCGATGTCGCCCGCGTCCGGGGTGCCCGGGCGGATGTCGAAGAACAGGTTGCCCTCGAAGAACAGGCGCTCGCGCACCTTGATCTGCGCGTCCCTGTGGATCGGCAGCGCCTCGTCCTTAAGCTTCATGGTCACGACGACGGCCGGCGAGTCGCCGCCCAGGGGCTCGACCGCGGACACCTTGCCCACGTCCACGCCGGCGATCCGGACCGCCTGGCCCTTGTGGATCGGCGGCGCGTTCTCGAACGCCGCCTTCAGCTGGAACGGCTTCGTGAACGGGATGTCCTTGGAGGCGCCCAGGAAGGCGCCGATCACGATCACGATCAGAGCGATCAGGCCGGCCTGGAAGGGAGTGAAGCGGCTGCCGTGCCCGCGCCTCATGGCTGCCCGTCCGTCTTCAGGCCCTGGTTGCCAGGGATGTTGCCGATGACCGTCTGCCCTGCCACGTAGCGCTCGTTGCCGCCCTCGCACTCGGCCGTCTGCCCCGGCGCCGCCGTGGTCGGGTACGGGTTCACGTGCAGGTGGTTGTGGCGGCCGGGGCCGTTTGCCGGCGCCTCGGAGGGGCCGCCCTCGTTGTTCGGGCCGAGCTCGAAGGTGCGCGGGTCGGTCGGCGCCGAGACCACGAGGAAGCGCTGGTAGTTGCCGTTCGCGTCGCCCTCGGAGAGCAGGCTATCGACGTTGCGCAGGAAGATCGTCACGTAGTTGCAGGTGGTCTGCGTGGGAGTGAGGAAGTGGAGCGTCGGCCGCAGCGAGCTGGACAGCCGGGTGAGCTGGCGGATGCCCTGGCGCGCCAGCGGGTCGTCCGAGAAGTCCGCCAGCGCCTCGAAGACGTCGGCCAGGTCCTCGTTCATCTGCACGGTCTTCGGCAGCACCTCGGTACCCGCCTCGAACGCGTCGGCGAGGATCGGCGCGGCGTGCGGCAGCACCGCCACGCCCGGTCGAAGCTCGCGGAAGAACGCCGTGTTGTTGCGGATGAACGGTCGCTGGAGGGGGAAGTCCCGGATGGCGACCTGCTCGCTCAAGGGACTCTCGGTGATCGTCTCCTGGAGGAACGGCCGCGCGATCCCTGCCAGGGCCGTGAAGGACGTGTCCAGGTTCACGAACAGGGACGCCTGGTCCTCGGCGACGGGCGCCACCTCCGCCGCCGCGCGGGCGAGCGAGGCGAAGAAGCGGTCGAGCCGCGTGTCGGGGTCGGAGAGGTTGCGCGCCACCGGCTCGAGGTCGGCCAGCAGCGGCACCAAGGCCTCGATCGCGGTGTTGATGTCCTGGCCCCTGCCCGCGAAGCCGCCCCCGTAGCCGTCGAGCGCGTTGCGCGAGCCCACCCGCGTCTTCTCGTCGAACATGCTGAAGAGGTCGTCGAGCTCGACCACCGCGGGCCGCGCCTGGCGGACCGGGATCACGGACCCCGCCGCGAGCCCCGCGCGGCCGTCGCCGGGAGTCAGCTCGATGTACTTGAGGCCGAGCGAGGAGCGCGGGCGCACCAGCAGCGTCGAGTCCGCCGGGATCGGCTCAATCGACTTGTCGAGCTTCATCGTGACCTGCGCGTAGGCGGAGCCGTCGGCGCGCTTCTTCGGCTCGATCTTCGAGAGGAAGCCCACACGCGCGCCGCCGATCCGGACCTCGAAGCCCTTCACGAGCTGGGCGGCGTTCGGCAGGTTCGCCTTGAGGTCGTACGTAGGCACGAACGGCAGGCCGGAGTTCGCGTTGTACGACAGGAAGACGGCGACGATCGTGACCAGCACGGTCACGGCGCCCACGAGCACCGGGCTCGCGGTGAGGGCGGCCTGGCCGCGGCGCGGGCTCACTGCCCCTCACCTCCGAGCAGGTAGTCGAGCGCCGGCTCCGCCTGCTCGAGCGCGGGCGAGCTACCCATTTGATGGCGGCGCCGCAGCGCGTCCAGGTTCTGCTCGCGGCGCCTGCCGACCGTCGGGTCGCCGCCCTGGCCGAGCAGGTCCTGAAGCAGGCTGCCGGTCGGAGCCACGCTGCCCTCGCCGGTCTGCCTGCTGGCCTCCGCGTTGGCCGGCGCGAGCTCGCCGCCCGCCGAGGAGACCTCGGCTCCGGGATCGAAGAAGGTGGACCGGCAGGAGCTGCTGGGGTCGAGCGCGTAGGTCGAGCAGACGTTCGTCACGAGCCCCGCCCGCAGGTAGTGGCCGAGCCCGTCGAAGCCGTTCGTGCCGAGCGCCAGGTAGTACAGGAACTCGTTCAGCCGCTCGATCGCGCCCGTGCTGTCGAGGCTCCTGGTGAGCCGGTCGAGGTCCACCGACGTGGGCGCGAGCTCCCTCCCCAGGTCGCGCAGGTCGCGGATCAGCGGCCGCGCCTCGATGAGCGCCGGGCGCCCGCGCTCCAGCGCGTCGCCGAGGCTCGGGAAGCTCTCCCGCGAGGCGTCCGAGAGCGTCCCCTGCGCCTTGATCAGGCGGCCGAGGGCCGGAGCGGCGGCGTTCAGGTCGGTCAGCAGGGGCGTGCCCTGGTCCGTGAAGTCCTCGAGGTCGGCCATCAGAGGCCGCAGCTCGCGCAGGAAGCCCGGCAGCAGGTGGATCCCGCGACGGATGTCTCCGCGCCGCTCGGCCGAGGCCTCGCCCGTCCTGTTCGCCTGCACCACGAAGTCGGCGAACGACTCGCGCTCGCGGGCAAGCGGGCCGAGCACCTGGTCGGAGTCGCGCGCGAGGCGGGCGAGCACGCGGTTCTGGCCGGCGAGGATCTTCAGGACCTGATCCGTCTCCCGCAGCGCCGGGTTCGCGCGGTGGATCACCTCGTTCAGCTCCTCGCCGCGCCCGGCGAGGCCGGTGCCGAACTCGCTCAGGAGGATCGCGAAGCGCTGCCGGTAGGGCAGCCGCATGATGTCGGCCAGGAGGTCGAGGTCGACCGGCGAGCTGGTGCGCTCCACCGGCAGGAGGCGCTCGCCCTTGCCGTCGCCGCGTTCCACGCGCGCGAGCGGCTCGGCCGAGCTCGAGCCGGGCTGGCAGTCCACGAACTTCTCGCCGATCAGGCCCTGCGCCCCGACCTTGCACTTGGCGTCCGTCTTCCAGGGGATGAAGTTGGCGTCGTCGATCCGGAGCGTGACCGAGGCCTTCTTGTCGGCGGTCACGTCCAGGTCGCTGATCACGCCGACCGGCACGCCGGCGACCTTCACGTCCTCCCCGGGCACGAGCGTCGAGGCGTTGTCGAAGATCGCGCGCACGAAGTAGTGGTCCTTCGTGTCGTCGTCGCTCGCCTCGCGCACTATCCCGATGACGATCCAGGGCAGGAGCGCCACGATCAGCCCGAGGTAGACGAACCTCCTCATGGGCCGGGCGGGGTCGTGGACGTGTCGCAGCCCATGAACGGCCACGGGGCCGAGCCGTCGGGCGTGGGCTGCGTCGCGCCGCCGGGGCACTGGGCGCGGACGCCCTTGCGGAAGCCGTTCAGGCGCTCGGCGGGGCTGACGCCGACCAGCTTGTAGTCGCCCTGGTCGAAGTTGGTCGGGCTGAACACCGGCGAGACGCGCGCGTAGTGGCCGTTCGCGTCGTAGTAGGCGGCCGCCTGCCCGAACTTGGTGATCCAGGCCGCGAGGTCGGGGGTGTAGCCGCGCGCGTACTCGATCACCGGCTGTGTGCGGTCGAGCGCGCGGATCGCGCGCGGGAAGACGCTCGCCGTCAGCTGGGCGAGGCGCGGCTGCTTCGCGGTCAGCTCGATCAGGTCGTTGTTCGGCCCGGGCGTGCGGATCAGGTCGCGCAGGTCGGCGACCGTGGGCCGGGCGTCGTGCACCAGCGGGCGCAGTGCGCGGAAGAACGGCGCGAGCTCCTTCGTGGCCGGCTTCGACTCCTCGACCAGCTTCTCCAGGTCGTCGAGCGTCGAGCGCAGGTTCACGAAGGTGGTGTTGGCCTTGCGCAGCGTGTCGGGGAGGAGCTCGAGCGCCCGCTGGAGCGCCGCGCTCTCGTCCGCGATGGCGCCCATCGCGACATTCGTGTTGCTCACGAGGTTGGTGAGGTCGTCGCGGCGCTCGGCGATCGCCGAGACCGTGTCGGCGCCGTCCCTGAGGAACTGCTCGAGCACCTTCTGGTCCAGGGCCAGCTCCTCGGTCAGCCGCGTGGTGCTCCCGAGGAACGGCGCGAAGTACTTGATGCTCTCGCCCGCCTCTCGGCCACGCCCCTCGTACTGGGTGCCGGAGCCGCGGATGAAGTTGCGCAGCCCCTCGCGCGTCTTCCCGTCGAGCGTGTCGAAGAGCACGTCGAGGTCGACCGGCGAGCTGGTCTCGTCGGCGCCGATCCGGCCCCCGTCCTCCAGCTCGTCGCCGTTGTTGGGGCCGGGCTTGACCGAGACGTAGCGGCTGGTGATCCCCGACAGCGACGTCGCGCGAATCGTCGCCGTGGTGCCCTCGTGCAGCGGGGCGACGGCTTCGCTCACCTCCATCGTCACGACGGCGTTCGCCGAGTCGTCCAGCTCGATGTCGGAGATCGAGCCGACGGGCTGGCCGCCCACGCGCACCTCGTTACCGGGCACGAGCTGGCCGGCGTTCTGGAAGACCGCGTTGACCCTGTACGAGTCGCCGCCGCCGAACATCGCCAGCGCGGCCAGCGCCACTGCAACAATCAGCGCCGCGAGCGCGAGGATTCGCGCCACGGTCGAGCCACGCTCACTCTGGAGCGGCTCGCGAGTCCTTCCCTCTCTTGTCCTTGAGTCCAAGCGCGGTCAATCGACCGACGCCTCCCATACGAGTCCAGTCTATGACCGGTTTCCCGCAGCTGCGCGCCTTTCGGCGCGGTTCCTACCTCACTCCATCCCTAGGGGGCCCTGCGCCTCCCCGGAGAGGAACTGCCTCACGAACTGGTTCTCGGAGTTGAAGAGCTCGCTTGCAGGCCCTGATTCGACGATCCTGCCCTTCCAGAGGATCGCGATGTAATCGGCCACGCGGCGCGCCGACATGATGTCGTGCGTGATCACGCAGTACGCGCCGCCGTTCTCCTCGTGCACCTCCATGATGAGCTCGCACAGCAGAGCCGTGCGCACCGGGTCGAGCCCGGAGTCAGGCTCGTCGAAGAGCACGATGTCGGGGTCCAGCACCAGCGCCCGCGCGAATCCCGCGCGCTTGCGCATCCCGCCGGACAGCTCGTTGGGCATCTTCTCGTAGGCGGCCGCGAGGCCGACCTCTCCGAGACGCCGGTTCACGATCTCGCGGATCTCGTCCTCGCCCTTGTCCGTGTGCTGGCGAAGCGGGAACGCCGTGTTGTCGTAGACGTTCATGGAGCCGAACAGCGCGCCGTCCTGGAACAGGACGCCGAACTTCTTGCGCATCTCGAACAGGTCCTCGTCCGCCATGTCCGGCACGGACTGGCCGTGCACGAGCACGTCGCCCTCGTCGGGGTAGAGCAGTCCGACCATGTGCTTGATGCACACGGACTTGCCGGTGCCCGAGGGGCCCAGGATCATCGAGATCTGGTTGTCGGGGAGGCCGAGGTTGAGCCCGTTCAGCACCCGGTTGCGGCCGAAGGCCTTGACCACGTCGATGAACTCGACGGCGTCATCCGAGCCGTGCTCTCGCGTGCGGCCCGTGTGCCACTGGTACTCGTCGGCCTCCGCCTGAGAGCCGCGCTCGTGCGTCATCTCGCCGGTGCCGCGCGAGGCAGCGCTCGGCGCGGCCGGCGCCTCATCGCGCTCCTCGGCGGCGGGCTGCTGCTCGGTCGGCTGCTCGTCGGGCGTCTCCTGCTGCTCCGCTCCGCGGGTCTGTTCCCAGTCCTGCGGCTCGAGCGGCCGCTCGCCCGCCTCTTCCCCACCCTCGTCTCTGCGCTCGCTCACTTCTCCCTCGCCTCCGTCATCCACCTATCGGGGCTCTTGGATTCGAGCCCCAGAAGATCTGTGTCCCCACCATGCCGACCAGGTGGACCATCACCGTGTTCAGCACCATCGACTTGGCCGTGGCCGTGCCGACCCCCACCGGCCCCCCGCCTGCGTTGTAGCCGTAGTAGCAGCCCACGAGCACGATGACCGTGGCCATCGCCATGCCCTTGATCAGGCTGTAGATGAGGTCGGGCGGGTTCTGGAACATCCAGAAGATCAGGAAGAAGCCCCCAGAGGAGACCTCGCCGATCTGCTGCACCACCGCCAGGTAGCTCGCGAAGAAGCCGGCCCCGACCGCCGCGATGTACATGAACGGCAGCACCATCCAGGCGGCCAGCAGGCGCGTGGCGCAGAGGAACACGAGCGAGTTGATGCCCATCACCTCGAGCGCGTCGATCTCGTCGGAGATGCGCATGGCGCCGATCTCGGCCACGAGGCCCGTGCCGACCTTGGCCGACATCATGTAGCCGAAGGCGTAGGGCATGATCTCGCGCAGGTCGCACCAGGCGCTGAAGACGCCGGCGTACGCCGGGGCGCCCACGGAGCGGTTGAAGTACGCCCCCTCGATGCCGCACTGGAGGCCGAGGATGAACGCCAGGCCCCAGATCACGAGCGCCGAGCCCAGGATCAGGATGCCCGCCTGCCGCAGCGCCTCGCCGAAGAAGTGGAAGACGCGCCCGCTGAAGACGGCGCCCATCACGCGCGCGCAGAACTTGACGATGTCCCCGAACGACGCGATCCAGTCGCGTGGGACGCTCAGCCAGGTACGCCCCATTACTTGATCACCGAGATCTCGGGATGGGTGGCGAGCAGCGTCTGCGTGAAGACGTAGTTGAAGGCGAAGATCCCGAGGAACTCGATCACCACGCCCTGGTTCACGGCCCTGCCCACCCCTTCCGCGCCTCCCGACGCGGTCATCCCCTTGTAACAGGAGACGATCGCGATGATGGCGCCGAACAGAGTCGTCTTGACCACCGAGCCCCACAGGTCGGTGGTGCTGGCGTTGTTGAGCAGGGTGGCGAAGAAGGGCCCCAGCGGCGCGTCGAAGGTGAGCGTGGCCAGCACGCCGCCGAAGATGCCGAAGATCAGCGCGTAGATGTTGAAGAGGCCGGTCACCACCATCAGCGCCAGGAAGCGCGGCACGACCAGGTTCTTGATCGGGTCCACGCCCAGCACCTGGAGCGCGTCGAGCTCCTCGCGGATCTTGCGGGCGCCGAGGTCGGCCGTGATGGCGGTGCCGCCCACGCCCGCCAGGATGATCGCCGTCACGAACGGGGCGAACTCGCGGATCGAGGCGAGCACGAAGAAGCCGCCGAGCCGGTCGATGGCCCCGAACAGGACCAGGAAGTTGCCCGCCTGGAGGCCGGGAGCGCCGTAGCCGAAGGCGATCGTCGAGATCGTGAGCGGCAGCCAGCAGAGCCGCAGCATGAACAGGAACTGCTGCACGAACTCGGTGCCGTACGGGTACGGCGGCCGCAGAGCGGAGACCAGCGTCTTGCCGGTCAGGATCATCATGTCGCCCACCTGCTCCAGCAGGTTCTTGGTCGGCAGGAAGACCCGATCGGCTGCGGCTCGGACCACTTACACAACTCCTCCCCGAGGGAGCTTCCCGCTCCCCGAAAACACGTACGCCGGAAAAGCCTATGGCATGTGCAACGGGTCCGCCACAGGGAACCGTACCTGCGCGTCAAGGCGCTTGCGGGTGGTATGTTCGCCCGGCTTTGAGGGCGTGGAGGACGCACGTGTCGCTCCTTTGCCTCCTGGCTGTCGCGGGATGCGGCGGCGGGGAGCGCCAGGACGAGAACGAGCCGGAGGGCAACTTCCCGGTCGAGGTGGTGTCCGCGCAGTTCCCCGAGGATCAGAAGCTCGCCAAGAGCTCCGACCTCGTCGTGACCGTCCGCAACGCCGGCAGCAACACGATCCCGAACATCGCCATGACGGTGAACGGCTTCGACCGCCGCAAGCGGGACCCGGACCTCGCGGACCCGAGTCGCCCGGTCTTCGCGCTGAACGGCGTGCAGGTCGAGATCGCGGGCTTCCCGGAGGCGAAGGACGCGAGCCCGCGCGGCTGCGACACCGCCTACGTGAACACCTGGGCGTGCGGGCCGCTGCGGCCCAACGAGGAGAAGACCTTCCGCTGGTCGGTCACGGCCGTGAAGGCCGGCGACTTCGAGGTGAGCTGGAAGGTCGCGGCCGGGCTCGACGGCAAGGCGAAGGCCGTCGCCCCGGGCGGCGGCCCCGCGCCGCGCGGCAGCTTCGCGGGAACCGTCTCGGACGCGGCGCCCGACGTGCGCGTGGCAGACGACGGCAAGACCATCGTCAGCGGGACTCGCTAGCCGGCCGCTCCTCGTAGCCGGGGCAGCGCTCCACCGGGATGCGCGGGTACTTCGGGAAGCGCTCGTCCGTCTTCGAGCGCAGGCACATCGAGAACACGCTCCCGCGCCCCGTGCGGATCAGCTTCTGGTGGGCGCAGGTGTCGCAGAGGCCGGCCTTCACGGCAGCTAAGGCTCGCACCTGCGGCGGGTAAGGGGTCGGATGCCGACGGAGCGGGCTCTCGCGGATCGTCATGCTGTCCGGCTCGTGGAGCTCAGGACCACAACCGCTTCGCTGGCGCTCGCCGAGGAGTTCGGCATCGCGCGCGGCTCGCGCACGACTCAGTCCGTCGTGCAGCTGGAGCTCGAGCACGACGGCATCGTCGGGCGCGGCGAGGCGGCGCCGGTCTACTACCGCGGTGAGTCGGTCGAGTCCGCGGCCGACTTCCTGACCACGACCGCGCCTCCGCTCGCCGGCGACGACCCGTTCGCGCTCGAGGAGATCGAGGAGCGGCTCGAGGACGTGGACGGCGAGGCCGCCGGCAAGGCCGCGCTCGACGCCGCGCTCCACGACTGGATCGGCCGGCGGCTGGGAGTGCCGGTGTGGCGCCTGCTCGGCCTCTCACCCGAGGCGCCGCCGACCTCGTACACGATCGGCATCGACTCGCTCGAGGGCACGCGCGACCGCGCGCGGCGGGCGCGCGGCTTCCGCGCCCTGAAGGTCAAGGTGGGCGGCGCGGAGGACCTCGCGCGCCTGGAGGCGGTGCGCGCGGAGTCGGACGCCCCGCTGCGGGTGGACGCGAACGAGGGCTGGACGCTCGAGTCCGCGCGCGAGCTGATGCCGGAGCTGGTCCGCCTGGACGTGGAGCTGGTCGAGCAGCCCTTCCCGGCGGACGACCTGGACTCGTTTCGCGGCCTGCGCGAGGTCACGCCGCGCCTGCCGGTGATCGTGGACGAGGGCTGCCACGACCTGCGCGACGTGGCGCCCGCGGCCGAATACGCCGACGGCATCAACGTGAAGCTCGCCAAGTCGGGTGGCGTGCGGGAGGCTGTGCGGATGATCCACGCCGCCCGCGCCCTCGGCCTGCGAGTGATGCTCGGCTGCATGGTCGAGTCCCAGCTCGGCGTGGCCCCCGCGGCCGCGATCGCCTCGCTGGCGGACTGGGTGGACCTCGACGGCCACCTGCTGCTCGCGGACGAGCCCTTCACGGGGCTGCGCTTCGAGGACGGGCGCGTGCTGCCGGGCCTGGGCCCGGGGCTCGGGGTGGCGCCGGCATGAGCGAGCGGCTCGCCATCTTCGCCGAGGGGCTCTTCGCCGAGCACAGCGGCAAGACCGCCCACGGCGTGATCCGCTACGGGACGCGCGACGTGGTGGCCGTGATCGACTCGACCTGCGCGGGCCGCACGGCGAACGAGGTCGAGCCCTTCTGCCTCCATCCGGCGCCGATCGTCGCAACGCTGGACGAGGCCATCGAGCGCGGCGCGGGCACGCTGCTCATCGGGGTGGCGCCGCCCGGGGGGAAGCTCGATCCCGCGTGGCGGCCAACACTGCTGGCAGCGGTGAAGGCTGGGCTTTCCCTTGAAGCCGGTCTGCACACCCAGCTTGCGGATGATCCGGAGCTGCGTGACGCAGCTGAACGGGCCGGCGTGGAGCTGCGCGACCTGCGCGCCGCGCCGTCCGGCCTGACGGTGCCGGAGGGCCCGTACAGCCGCCCCGACTCCGTGCGGGTGGTCCACAGCGTCGGCTCGGACACCGTGATCGGGAAGAAGGTGGTGACGCTCGAGCTGGACCGCGCCGCGCGCGAGCGCGGGCTGCGCTCGGTGTTCGTGCCGACCGGTCAGACCGGCGTGGCCATCGCGGGCTGGGGGATCGCCGTGGACCACGTGATCTCCGACTACGTGGCGGGCGCCGGGGAGCGGCTCGTGCACGAGGGCGCCGAGCGCGGCGACCTGCTGTTCGTGGAGGGCCAGGGCGCCCTCTTCCACCCCGCCTACTCGGGGGTGACGCTCGGGCTGCTGCACGGCTCCGCCCCGGACCTCCTGATCCTGGTGCACAAGCCGAACGCCACCCACAACCGCAACTACCCCCACCTGCCGATCCCGCCGCTGCCCGAGCTGATTCAGGCCTACGAGGCGGTGGCCTCGCCCGTGCGCCCCGCGAAGGTGGCGGCGATTGCGCTGAACACCTCTGATCTCGACGAGGACTCGGCCCGAGGCGCAATCGCGGACGCGGAGCGCGAGACCGGCCTGGTGGCGGACGACGTGGTGCGCTTCGGGCCCGAGCGGGTGCTCGACGCGGTGCTCGAAGCGCTCGACACGCAGGCGAAAACCCCGGCCTGATCTTTCGACATAGGGCGGTACGAAAAAGCAAAAGGCCCGCATTTGCAGGTCTTTTGTGTGCCCGCAGTCGGCTGGTGCGGTTGCGTCGCCGGGTACCGATTGGGCACCTGGCAGCGAAC
>DASQER010000279.1:0-8727 GCA_035633575.1 Thermoleophilaceae bacterium | reverse complement strand
TCGACGAGGATCGACAGGATGTGCTTGCCGCCGGGGCGCATTCCCCCGCTGACCTGAAGGTCCTCGAGGCTGAGGATCTCCTTGGTTCCTGGCTCACCCATCGCTCAGCCCACCATGTCGCGCGCCGCCTGGCCCGCGGGGATCATCGGGTAGCAGTTCTCCTCGGGCGTCACGTGCACGTCCACGAGCACGGGGCCCTCGGCGGCGAGCGCCTCCCTGAAGCCGCCCACCAGCTCGTTCTTGTCCGTGATGCGCATCCCGCGGGCACCGAAGGCCTCGGCCAGCTTCACCCAGTCGGGGCTCGAGCCCATCTTCACCGCGGAGTAGCGCCGGTCCCAGAAGAGCTCCTGCCACTGGCGCACCATGCCGAGGTAGCCGTTGTTCATCAGGAAGATCTTCACCGGGATGCTCTCGTCCACGCAGGTGGCGAGCTCCTGCACGGTCATGATCAGCGAGCCGTCGCCGGCCAGGCAGACCACGTCCTGGTCCGGGCAGGCCACCTTGGCGCCGAGCGCCGACGGCAGCCCGAACCCCATCGTCCCAAGGCCGCCCGAGTTGATCCACTGGCGCGGGCGCGTGAAGCCGTAGTACTGCGCGGCCCACATCTGGTGCTGGCCCACGTCCGAGGTCACGATCGCCTGGCCGCCGGTGGCCTCGAACATCGCCTGCACCATGTACTGGGGCTTGATCTCGCCGTCCTCGGTCTGCTCGTAGCCCAGCGGGTACTTCTCCCGCCAGCCCTCGATGCGCTGCCACCAGCCCTCGAGGCGCGAGGCGTCCGCCCCGAGCGCCCGGTACTCGGCGGTCAGCTTCGGGAGGATGTTCTTCGCGTCGCCCACGATCGGGATGTGGGCCGGCACGTTCTTCGAGATCTCGGCGGGGTCCACGTCGATGTGGATGAACTTCGCCCGCGGCGCGAACTCGGAGAGCTTGCCGGTCACCCGGTCGTCGAAGCGAGCGCCGATCGCCACGATCAGGTCCGCCTCGTCCATCGAGTAGTTCGCGGTGCGCGTGCCGTGCATCCCGGGCATTCCGAGCCACTGCTCGTGGTCGGCACCGAAAGCGCCCAGGCCCATCAGCGTGCAGGTGACCGGGAAGCGGTCGGAGAGGCAGAGCTCGCGGAACTCCTTGGCGGCCTCCGCGTTCACGATGCCGCCGCCTCCGTAGATCACCGGCCGGCGCGCGTTCGCGAGCGCCTTCGCGGCCAGGCGGATCTGCTTCAGGTTGCCCTCCGTCGTCGGCTGGTAGCCGGGCAGGTGGACGCTCGCAACCGGCTCGTAGGGGATGTCGGCGCGCGAGAGGTCCTGCGGAACGTCCACCAGAACCGGCCCCGGCCTGCCTGTGCGCGCGACGTGGAAGGCCTCGTGGATCGCCTTCGGGATCTCGCGCGGGTCCTGGATCATGATCGAGTGCTTCACGATCGGCATCGTGATGCCGGAGATGTCGGCCTCCTGGAAGCCGTCCGTGCCGATCAGGTCCGTGCGCACCTGGCCGGTGATGAAGACCGTCGGAACGCTGTCCATGACCGCGTCGGCGATCGCCGTGACGAGGTTGGTCGCGCCTGGGCCGCTGGTGGCGAGCGCCACCCCCACCTTGCCCGAGGCCTTCGCGTAGCCCTCGGCCGCGTGCCCCGCGCCCTGCTCGTGCCGGCACTGCACGTGCCTGAGGCCGGCGTCGTAGAGGGCGTCGTAGGTGGGCAGGTTCGCGCCCCCCGGGATGCCGAATACATGCTCGACGCCCTCGGCCTTGAGGCACTCCATGATGGCGTCGACGGCTCGCATGACGGCGCGTGTCCTTTCGGGGGATGAGCGGTTGGCCCCGGATGCCGGGGAAGAAAGCCAGTCTAACAGCGGTTTTTCACGCTCAGAGCGTGTTTCCTGCAGGCTGTGGGAAGTCGAGGTCGGCCCCGCAGCGCATGCAGACCTGATCCGAGACCGGCACGACGTTGCCGCACTCCGGGCACTGCCGCAGCGGGTCGTCCTGCTCGTAGCGGTAGAGAAGCGCCGCGAAGATGCCGACTCCGGGCAGCGCGAAGCCGATCAGGAACCAGATGAAGAACGAGCTGCCCTTCATCCTTCCGATGGCTCCGGCCGCCACACCGAAGACGAAGGCGATGAAGACGAAGGTCACTCGTTCAGAGCACGCGCACGGCCCAGACCACGGCGAAGACGGCGATCACCGCCACGAGGATCCAGGCGACCGCCGCGACGAAGCCGAGCACGAGCTTGAAGAGGACATATGCCGCCACGATCAGAACCGCGACGGCGAGCAGCTTACGGGCTGCATCCGAGGCCAGTTGTCCCATACGGGGAATTCTAGAGCGGCCTCACAGCAATCGTGCTGGGCGGGTGGCCAGGTAGCGGTCGAGCCCCGGCAGCGGCACCGAGGACATGATCCAGGACGGCCAGTGGACCTTGAAGCCGAGCCCGCGCAAACGGTCCATCAGCCACCACGACTCGGTCGTGCAGTAGACGCCGAAGGTCTCCGGCTCCTGCATCTTCGCCACGCGGTCGAGCGCCGCCAGCACCACCGGGATGAGGTCCGCAGGGTGCTCGCCCACCGCCGGCCCGATCTCGCCGACGCCACTCACCCAGCAGAGGCCGGTGGCCCGCCCGCTCTCCGCATCGAAGGTCGCCAGGCAGTTGCGCGTGCGCCCGAAGAACTCGTGCAGCGCCGGGCGCTCGTGGCCGATGGCGTCGGGCTCGAGGCGCTTCCACTCCTCCACGGCCCGCTCCGTCGTGAGCGCGTGCACGCTCGGCTCGGTGGAGTCCAGCTCCAGGGCGCGCTGCTCCAGGTACTGGTCGACCCGGTGGCGCATCTGCCAGTGCCCGCTCACCGGCATCACCCCGAAGTCCGTGAAGAGCGTCAGGTCCGCGGGGGTGCCGACCGCCACCACCAGGCGCCCGAGGTCCGGCGTCGGCGACTCGGGCCAGCAGCGCTCGAGCAGCCCCCGGCTGACCCCGTGGCCGGCGTGCGACGGAGCCACCCAGAGCTCCGCCATCTCGTCCATCGCGCCGAAGCGCGCCACCAGCACGTAGCCGACGAGCTCGCCGTCCTCCTCGCAGACCAGGAAGCAGCCGTCGGGCTGGGCGGCGAGAAACTCGATCAGCGGGCGGGCGCGGCGCCAGTCCTCGAGCAGCTCCTCCCCGGTCCGGCGCTGGTCGGGTGCGAGCAGGCCGCGAGCCCGCCGGGATGCGTCCCAGGCCTCCTCCCCGAGCTCGAACACGGCGTGCAGGTCGCTCGCGCGGCCCTCGCGGAAGCTGAGCTCACTCACCGGCCCGGCGCCTCGCCGGACCGCGGGACCTCTTCCAGGTAGCTCTCGAGCGACGGCGGGTGCCCGAGCTGGCCGAGCTCGGCGGACGCGCGCCCGAAGAAGAGGCCGACCGTCCAGTCGACAGCAAGCCGCACCCTGCGCGCCATGCCGGGCATCATCGCAAGGTGGTAGGTGCGGGCGGCGAACCAGGCCGGGAAGCCGCGGAGGCGCACCCCGAGCATCGTCGCCACCGCCTTGTGCCGGCCCATGTCGACGAAAACGCCGAGGGTGCGATAGCGGAACGGCCGCGGCTTGCGGCCGGCCAGCGCGGCGGCCACGTTGTCCCCAACCACGCGTCCCTGCCGAATCGCGTGCTGTGCCGTGGGCGGGCTGGGCGCCCTGCCCGCCTGCGCGGGATCCGGCACGGCCGCCGCGTCTCCGATCGCCCAGACGTTGTCCTGACCCTTCACGCGCATCGTGGCGTCCACCTCGATGCGACCACCCTCGGTCAGCGGAAGCCCGAGCTGCTTCACCAGCGCCGGCGGCTTCACCCCGGCGGTCCAGCACACCGTGCGGGCCGGCACGCATTCGCCCGTCGAGAGCGTCGCGGAGCGCTCGTCCATGCGCTCGAGGCGCGTGCCGGTGCGCACCTCGATCCCGCGCCCGCGCAGCTCGCGGGTCGCGAACTCGGCGAGGCTGCTCGGGATCTCGGGCATGATCTGGTCGAGCGCCTCGACCAGGATCCAGCGCGTGCCGGCGACCTGGCAGCGCGGGTAGCGCTCGATCGTGTCGTGCACGTAGTCCTGGAGCTCGGCGATCCCCTCCACGCCCGCGTAGCCCGCGCCCACGAACACGAACGTGAGGTACTCGCGCCGGGCCTCGTCGTCGGGCATCGACTCCGCGATCTCCAGGTTGAGCAGCGCGCGGTTGCGCAGCGCGATCGCGTCGGCGAGCGTCTTGAACCCGAGCGCGTGCTCGGCCAGCCCGGGGATCGGCAGCACCCTCGACACCGAGCCGACGGCCACCACGAGCTGGTCGTAGCGAAGCGTCTCGTCACGGCCGTCCAGCGTGCGCACGTATACCTCGTTCACGCCAGGATCGGCGCCGGTCACGGAGCCGAGCCGGAGGTCGGCCCACTCGAGCTCCTCGCGCAGCGGCACCACCACGTGGCGCGGCTCGAGCGAGCCCGCCGCCGCGCCCGGCAGCAGCGGCGTGTAGAGCAGGAAGTTCACGTCGGAGACGACGATGATGCGGGCGCTGTGGCGGGCCAGGCGGCGCTCGAGCCGCCGCGCCGCGTAGAGCCCGCCGAACCCGCCGCCGGCGATCACGACGTCGAAGGCCACCCTCCGAGGCTACCCCGCCGCTCGCCGCGACGCGTTAAGGCCGGGCCTCTGCGCTTCGGCAGGCACCTGTCACCCTTGGGGCATGGCTCGCAGGATTCGCCCAGCGAAAGTGAGGAAGGCCGCCCGCGACGGCGGCCGCGGCAAGACGCCCGTCCGTCGTACCGGGATCCTGGTCGAGCGGGTCCGCGCCGCTAGGCGCCGATTCGCTCGCTGATCATGCGCTGAACCTCGCCGCCGTCGGCACGGCCCTTCGTCTCGCGCATGACGGCGCCGACGATGGCTCCGATCGCCTGTGCCTTGCCGGCCCGGATCTTCTCCACGGCCTCGGGGTTGTCGGCGATCGCGCGCTCGACGATCGACTCGAGCTCGCCGCTCCCGGCGCGGCCGAGGCCCTTGGCCTCGACCACGCTGGCCGGGTCGCCGCCCTCGGCCACCAGCACGTCGAGGACCTCACGCGCCGCTCCCGCCGAGACCTGCTTCTGCCCCACCATCGCCACGAGGCTCGCGAGTGCAGCCGGCTCGAGCTTCGTGCTCGCCGGATCGGCGTCCCCGATCCGCGCGGCCAGCTCGTTCGTCATCCAGTTGGCCAGGATGCGCGTGTCGCCGTTGTCACTCGCCTCCAGCGCGAGCTCGAAGAAGTCGCCCAGCTCCGAGCGGAAGGCGAGCAGGCGCGCGGTCTCCGCGGGCAGCTCCAGCTCCCGCTCCAGGCGCTCCGCACGCGCCGCCGGCAGCTCCGGCAGCGCCGCCCGGGCGCGCTCGAGCATCTCCTCGGTCGGGGCAACCGGCACGAGGTCAGGCTCGGGGAAGTAGCGGTAGTCGTGCGCCTCCTCCTTCGACCGCAGCGAGGTGAGGGAGCCGCTCTGGGGGTCGTAGTGGAGCGTCTCCTGCTCGACCTGGCCGCCGTCGCGCAGGATCTGCTGCTGGCGCGCGATCTCGGCCTCGATGCCGCGCTCGAGGAAGCGGAACGAGTTCATGTTCTTCAGCTCGGTCTTCGTCCCGAGCGTGGCGGTGCCCGCCGGGCGGATCGACACGTTCGCGTCCATCCGCAGCGAGCCCTCCTCCATGTTCACGTCGGAGACGCCCATGCGGCGCAGCGTGGCCTGGAGCAGGCGGCCGAAGTCCCCGGCCTCGCTCGCCGAGCGCAGGTCGGGCTCGGTGACGACCTCGACCAGCGGCGTGCCGCCGCGGTTGAAGTCGACCATGCTCGCCTGCGCGCCGTGGATGCGTCCCGAGGAGCCGGAGTGGATCAGCTTCGCGGCGTCCTCCTCCATGTGCACGCGGTGGATCCGCACGTCGCCCAGGCGGCCGTGCCGGCCGAGCGGGATGTCGTACTGGCTGATCTGGTAGCCCTTGGCCAGGTCGGGATAGAAGTAGTTCTTGCGGTGGAAGATCGAGCGCGGGGCGATCTCGCAGTCGAACGCCATGGCGATCATGAGCGCGTAGTGCACGGCCTCCGCGTTCGTGACCGGCAGCGTGCCGGGGTGGCCGAGGCAGATCGGGCACACGCGCGTGTTGGGCTCCTCGCCGAACGAGAGCGCGCAGCCGCAGAACATCTTCGTGTTGGTGTGGAGCTGGACGTGGATCTCGATCCCGATGACCGGCTCGTAGAGGCGAGCCTCCGGCTCCGTGATCGTCATCGGACGGGCACCCCCTCGAACGCGATCGCCCTCTCGAGCGCGTGCGCCGCGTCGAGGATGCGCGCCTCGCTGAAGGCCGGGCCCGCGATCTGGAAGCCCACCGGCAGCCCGTCGGAGAGGCCGGACGGGATCGACACCGCCGGGATGCCCGCGAGCGACATCGGCACCGTGAAGTAGTCGGCCAGGTACATCGCGAGCGGGTCGGCCGTGCGCTCGCCCAGCTTGAAGGCGACGGTCGGCGACGTCGGAGTGACCACGAAGTCCACGTCCTCGAACGCCCTCGCGAAGTCCTCGGCGATCTTCGTGCGCACCTTCTGCGCCGTGCCGTAGTACGCCTCGTAGTAGCCGGAGGAGAGCGCGTACGTGCCGATCATGATGCGGCGCTTCACCTCCTCGCCGAAGCCGTCGTGGCGGGTCTGCTCGTACATCGAGGTGAGGTCGCCGTTGCCGGAGCGGTTGCCGTAGCGGACCCCGTCGTAGCGGGCCAGGTTTGCGCTCGCCTCGGCCGGGGCGATCACGTAGTACGCGGCGATCCCGTGGCGGGCGCTCGGAAGCTCCACGTCGCGCGGGCTTCCGCCCAGCTCCTCGATCCGGGTGAGCGTGGCGCGGAAGCTCTCCGCCACGCCGGGCTCGAGGCCCTCCTCGTTCAGCCCCCAGACGCCGAAGCGGAGGCCGTCGAGCCGCTCGGCGCTCGGCAGCGCGATCTCGCCGGGGATGCCGAGCGAGGTGGAGTCGCAGGGATCGCGGCCCTGGAGGTGCCCGAGGAGGATCGCGGCGTCCGTCACGTCGCGCGTGAGCGGCCCGCACTGGTCGAGCGAGGAGGCGAAGGCGATCATCCCGTAGCGGCTGACCGCACCGTAGGTGGGCTTCAGGCCGACGATGCCGCAGAGCGCGGCCGGCTGGCGGATCGAGCCGCCGGTGTCGGTGCCGATCGCCCACGGCGCCGTGCCGGCCGCCACCGCGGCCGCGCTGCCGCCGCTCGAGCCGCCGGGCACCCGGGAGCGGTCCCACGGGTTCTGCACCGGGCCGAAGCCGGAGTTCTCGTTGGAGGAGCCCATTGCGAACTCGTCCTGGTTCGTCTTGCCGAGCACCGCCGCGCCCGCTGCCTGCAGGTTGCGGACGCTCGTGGCCGTATAGGGCGGCCGGTAGCCCTCGAGGATGCGCGACGCGGCCATGCTCGGCACGCCCTCCACGCAGAAGAGGTCCTTGACGGCTATGGGCGGCAATCTGCCCGGGTCCTCCGGCGCCTCCTCGGCGACCCAGAGGTAGGACCCGAGGTCGTCGCCCGCGGCGCGCTCGCGCCAGAGCTCGAACAGCTCCCGCGAGCCGATCTCGCCGGCCTCCACGCGCTCCGCCTGCTGCGCGGCGGTGAGGTTCAGCAGCTCGTCGCTCACGAGGCCCCCGGGCTCGGCACCCGGAACCCGCCCTCGGCGGCGTCGGGCGCCTGCTCGAGCGCCGTCTCCCGCGGCAGGCCGGGCCGCGGGACGTCCTCCCGGAGCACGTTCGTGAGGTCCACCACGTGCGAGGTCGGCTCGACCCCCTCGAGGTCGAGCTCGGTCATGGTCTCCACGTGCCCGAGGATCTTCGACAGCTCCCCGGCCATGCGATCGACCTCCTCGTCGGTCAGCTTCAGCCGCGCGAGCTTCGCGACGTGGAGAACCTGGTCCCTGTCGATCATCGCGCCGATTGTAGGTGGGTCGCGGCCGGCTCTTCCCGAAGCGCGGTCGCGCAGGCGAACGCGATCACGCCGAGCACGGCCAGCGCGAGCGGCGCGCCCACCTTGACGGTGGTGGACTCGTCGAAGCCCGGCTCCTGGATGATCCGGTAGAGCACGAGCAGGGCCGTGAGGCAGGCGGCCACGCCGGCCCGCCCGAACGGCCCCAGGCCCTCGGAGGGGCGCCCGCTCGCACGCCAGAAGGCGGCGAGGACCCCCAGCGCCGAGGTGGCGAGCAGGCCGATCAGGATCAGGCGGTCGATCAGCCCCTTCTCCTGCCAGGCGTTGCGCTCCTCGGCCTCGGCGAGCACGCCCGCGTCCTGCTCCACCTCGCGCTGGACCTGGCCGGACGGCTCGCCCTCTTGCGGCCTGGCCTGCTCCTGGATGCGGCGCGCCTCCTCCCCGCTCTGCGTGCTGTACCAGTCGGCGGCGGTCGTGAACAGCAGGGCGAGCGCGGCGACGAACGCGACCCAGTCGGCCGCCCGCAGCCGGGCGAAGGTCAATGCCGGGCCTCGGGCCGCGGCGCGGGGATCGTCTCGATCTCCCGAGGCGCGGGCACCGGGACCCCGCTCAGGTCGGTGTGGCGACCCTCGGGCGAGAGCCGCTCGTCACGCATGGCCACGAGGCAGCCCACGACGATGCCGAGCGTCGCGGCAAGGGCGAGCCAGATGCCCCAGTCGCGATCGACGGCCCAGTCCGGAATGTTGAGGACGCGGATCACGACGAGCACCGACGCGAGCACGCCGGCAAGTGTCGTCAGCGACTGGTGCGCAAGCGGGA
>DASQER010000278.1:0-6127 GCA_035633575.1 Thermoleophilaceae bacterium | reverse complement strand
CCCCGCGAGTGTGGTTCTCGAACACCATGTCCGGGGTGTGCATCGACGTGATCGCTTCGACGTCCTGCTCATTCCAGGCCTGGTCGTAGCGATCGATGAAGGCGGCGAGGTCCACGACGCAATCCTACGCCCGCGGACGCTCGCGCCCTAGCGCGACTCGGTGATCCGCCTCGCCTCAGCGACGTCGCGGTTCATCTGCGCGACCAGCTCGTCGACGGAGTCGAAGCGCTTCTCGCCGCGCAGGCGCTCCACGAAGCCGATGCGGAGGGTCTCGCCGTAGATGTCGTCGTCGAAGCCGATCAGGTGGGCCTCCACGAGCAGCCCGCGGCCGGTCTCGAAGGTGGGCCGCACTCCCACGTTGACCGCGGCCGGATAGCCGCCCGCCCAGGCGGCGTAGACGCCGTGGCCGGGGCAGACGTAGGCGTCGTCGGGGACCAGGTTCGCGGTCGGCATGCCGAGCTCGTGGCCGCGCTTGTCGCCTTGCATGACCTCGCCCTCGAACAGGAAAGGACCGCCGAGGAACTCGGCGGCCGCGCGCACCTCGCCGGCGGCTACCAGGCCTCGGATGTGGCTGGAGGAGACCGTCTCGCCCGCGGCCTCCACCAGCGGGACCACGCGCGTCTCGAACTCATCGCGCGAGCGCAGGAAGTCCGGCGTGCCGCGTGCCCCCTGGCCGAAGCGGAAGTTCTCCCCGACCGACACGCGCTCGGCGCCCAGGCGGTCGATCAGCACGTCCTGCACGAACCCCTCGGCGCTCTGCTCGGAGAAGCCCCTGTCGAACGGGATCACCACGAGCTCCTCCACCCCGAGCCCGGCGATCAGGTCGCGCTTCACGGGAAAGGTGCTGATCAGCTTCGGCGTCGCCTCCGGATGGATCACGGACAGCGGGTGCGGGTCGAACGTGAGCACCGTGTCAGCGCCGCGGATCACCTCCCGGTGGCCGAGGTGCACGCCGTCGAAGGTCCCGATGGCGACGCTGCGCCCGGAGCCCGGCTCGACCTCGTTCAGTGGCACGACCTTCATGCGGGCGCGAACACTACGACGGGCTGGAGCTCGGACGCGCGCGGCTCGGCGATGGCGAGCAGCTCGCCCTCGTGGGTGAGCCGCACGTGCCCCTCCCCCTGGCCCGCGATCCGGCGGCCGTGGCGCACGGCGCCCGCCTCGTCGGCCGAGAGGGCACGTTCGGGCATGAAGGAGAGCGCGTCGCCGATCGGCAGCTCGGTGCCTGCGCTCTCGAGGCGGAACGGGCCGATCGCGGTGCGCTCGAGCTCCTCGCAGTAAGCGTCACCGAGGTCGCTGATGAGAGTGCGCACGTACGTGCCGGAGGAGCACTCGACCTCGAACGCCGCGCGCTCGTCCTCGTGCCAGAGGAGCTCCGAGCGATAGACCGTGACCGGCCGCTCGGCGAGCTCGGGCGTCTCGCCGCGTCGTGCGAGCTCGTACGCTCGCATGCCGGCGACCTTCACGGCTGAGTAGGCGGGCGGCCGCTGCAGCTGCTCGCCCACCGGGATCTCGAGCGCCGCGGGCATGCGGCCCGTCTGCTCGAGCGCCCCGTCGCGGTCGCCGGTGTCGGACACCCACCCGAGCCGCGCCACGGCCCGGTAGGTCTTCGGCAGCCCCATGAGGAAGCGCTGCGCGCGCGTGGCGCGCCCCATCAGCACGAGCAGCAGACCGGTTGCGAACGGGTCGAGCGTGCCCGCATGCCCGACCTTCGTCCCGCGCGGAAGCGAGCGGCGCACCTCCGCCACCACGTCGTGAGAGGTCACCCCCGCCGGCTTCGCCCGCAGGAGCACGCCGTCCATGGGGTCCCTACGCCTGGAGCTGGTCGCGCACGTAGCCGCGCAGCTGGTCCACCAGCTCCGGGTACGGCACCGCCGTCGAGAAGCCGGCCGCCTGCGGATGCCCGCCGCCGCCGAACTCGCGCGCGACGCGCGAGACGTCCACCGAGCCGTCGGTGGCCCGCAGGCTCACCTTGCGCATCCCCTCGCGATCTGCGGAGAGCAGCTCGCGCACGAGCACCGCCACACGCGTGCCCTCGACCGCCCGCATGTGATCGACCACGCCCTCGGAGTCCGTCTCGAGCGCGCCCGTCTTCTCGTAGTCGCCCTTCGTCAGGTGGGCGATCGTGATGGCGCCGTCGTCGTGGCGCCCCACGCTTGCGAGCGCGCGCTGGAGCAGCTGCAGGCGCCGGAACGGAAGGTCCTCGAAGAGCTCGCGGTAAACGATGTGCGGCTGCACGCCCGCCTCGATCAGCTCGGCGGCCATGCGATGTGCCGTCGGCGAGGTGTTCTCGTACATGAAGCGGCCCGTGTCGGTCACGAGCCCCACGTACAGCGCCTTCGCGATCTCGGGCGTGACGTCCGCGCCGAGCTCCTTCGAGATCCGCCAGACCATCTCGGCCGTGCAGGAGGCGGCCGAGCAGACCAGGTTCACCGTGCCGAAGCGCGTGTTGTCGTGGTGGTGATCGATGTTGAGGATGTTCAGCCCATCGGCCTGCAGGAAGTCGACCGGCATGCGGTCGATGTTGCCGCAGTCGAGGAAGACGATCGTGCGGTCGGCCACGTCGTCCGGCGGCGCGCCGACGAGCCCGTCGAACGTGAAGCCCCGGTACTCCCAGGGCAGCGGGAACTCGTCCGGCGACATGTACATCAGCGAGTCCTTGCCGAGCTGCGTGAGGATGCTGTGCATCGCGAGCAGCGAGCCGAGCGCGTCGCCGTCGGGGTTCTCGTGGGTCGTGAGGAGCAGCTTGTCCGCGGCGCGGAGCTCGCTCACGACCTGCTCCTGTTCGGTCGCGACGCTCACCCGTCCTCGTCTTGGAGGAGCTTCGAGACGCGGATGCCCCTCTGGATCGACTCGTCGAAGACGAACTGGAGCGTGGGCGTGCGCTTCATGCGCAGCTCGCGCGCCACGGTCCGCTGCAGCAGCCCGTGCGCGGACTCGAGGCCGGCGAGGGTCTCGGCGCGCTCCTCGTCGCTCCCGAGAACGGACACGTAGACACGCGCCTGGCGCAGATCTGTGCTTGTGTCCACAGAGGTCACGGTGACGAATCCTATGCGCGGGTCTCGCAGCCCTTCGGCGAGCCGAACCGAGATGACCTCCCGGACCGCCTCATTCACCCTGCGCATGCGGTCGGGCATCCTAGAGAAGGTCTTCCCTCGACACCATTCGGCATTCCACACGCGCCCCATCGGGAAACATCGAGATCACGTAGCGCTCCAATGCCGCGGCGTTATCCCTCAGCGGGCCGGCCTCGCGCCCGACCAGCGCGGCCGTGAGCTGCGAGCGCTGCCAGAGCTCGTGGTAATCGGTTTCCGCGACCGCCGCGCCGAAGCGCCGCTGCAGCTGCGCCTTCAACGAGCTCAGCTCCTTCCGCTTGCCCTTCAGGCTTCCGTTGTCGGGGAAGTGCAGGTGGATCTCGAGGAGGCAGACGAAGCTCAAGTGCCTCAGGCGAGCGTCTGCTCCACCTGCTTGATCTCGTAGGCCTCGATCACGTCCCCGTCCTTCGGGTCGGGGTAGTTCTCGAGCACGATGCCGCACTCCATGCCGGCCGTGACCTCGCGGACGTCGTCCTTGAAGCGGCGCAGGGAGCCGATGCGGCCGTCGTAGACCACCGTGCCGTCGCGCACGAGGCGGCACTGCACCCCGCGGCGCACGAGTCCGTCGGTCACGTACGAGCCCGCGATGGTGCCGACGCGCGAGGCCTTGAAGGTCGCGCGCACCTCGGCGGTGCCGACGGCCTCCTCGACATCCTCCGGCTCGAGCAGGCCCTCCATCGCCGCCCGCATCTCCTCGACGATCTTGTAGATGACCGAGTAGGTGCGGATCTCGACGCCCTCGCGGTCCGCCACCTGGCCGGCGTTGCCTACGGGGCGCACGTTGAAGCCGATGATCACGGCGTCGGACGCCGCGGCGAGCATCACGTCGGACTCGGCGATGCCGCCGACGCCCTCGCGGATGATGTGCACCTGCACCTGGTCCTGCGGCAGGCGGACGATCTCGTCGGCGAGCGCCTCGAGCGAGCCGGCCACGTCGGCCTTGAGGACGAGGTTCAGCTCCTTCTCGCCACGCTCGGCCCGCGCGAGCACGTCCTCGAGCGAGACGCGGCGGCCCCCCTGGCGCGCAAGCGTCTCCTGCTTCATGCGGATCGAGCGCTCGTTGGCGAGCCGCTTGCCCTCGCGGTCGTTCTCGACCACGCGGAAGTGCTCGCCGGCGTCGGGGACGCCGTCGAAGCCGAGGACCTCGACCGGCATGCCGGGAGTGGCTTCCTTGAGGGCCTGCCCGCGGTAGTCGTGCATGGCGCGCACGCGGCCCCAGCTCTCACCGGCCGTGAGCGAGTCGCCGACCTGCATGCGGCCGCGGTGGATCAGGAGCGTCACGACGGGGCCGCGGCCCGGGTCGAGCCGCGACTCGATCACGAACCCGGAGGCATCGGCGTCGGGGTTCGCCCGCAGCTCCTGGATCTCGGCGAGCGTGACGAGCGTCTCGAGCAGGTCCCCGAGGTTCTCCTTCGTCTTGGCCGACACGTCCACGAACTCGGTGTCGCCGCCCCAGTCCGCCGGGGTGAGGCCCTGCTGGGCGAGCTCGCCGCGAACGCGGTTCGGGTCGGAGCCCTCCTTGTCGATCTTGTTCACGGCGACCATCACGGGGACGCCGGCCGCCTTGGCGTGGTCGATCGCCTCGACCGTCTGCGGCATCACGCCGTCGTCGGCCGCCACCACGATCACGGCGATGTCCGTGACCTTGGCGCCGCGGGCGCGCATGGCCGTGAAGGCCTCGTGGCCCGGCGTGTCGAGGAACGTGATCGTGTGGTCGTCGTGGTGGACCTGGTAGGCGCCGATGTGCTGGGTGATTCCACCCGCCTCGCCGGCCGCCACCTCGGTCTCGCGGATGGCGTCGAGCAGCGACGTCTTGCCGTGGTCGACGTGGCCCATGATCGTGATCACCGGCGGGCGCTCGATCAGCTCCTCGTTGGTGTCCTCGTAGACCGGCTCCTCCTCGATGTCCTCCGACGCGGAGAACATCGTGACCGTCTTGTCGAAGCCTTCCGCGAGCACCTCGATGGCCTCGTCGGAGAGCGTCTTGGTGAGCGTGGCCATCTCGCCCAGCTCCATCAGCTTCTTGATCACCTCCGGGGCGGAGAGCTGTAGCGACTCGGCGACCTCCTTGACGGTCGAGCCCGAGCGCACGGGGACCGGCGGGTCCTCCTGCAGCGCCGCGGCGGCTGCCGCCGCTGCCTGCGCCTCGAGATCCGGCTCCACCCACTGGGGACGGCGCCGCCGGCCGCGCCCACGGCGGGCCGGCTGCTGCGGAGGCGGCGGGGTGCGGTCGCGCCGCGCCGCCTGGGAATCGATTACGACACGGCGGCGCCGGCCGCCGCCGCCTCCGTCACCGCCGCCCTCGCCGGCGCGTCCGCCGCGAGTGGGTCGTGCGCCACCGCCGCGGCCGCCCTGTCCGCCGCCGGGTGGGCCGCCGCCCGGACCACCTGGGCCACCAGCGCCTCCGCCAGGCCCATCGGACTGGCGCGGGCCGCTCCGCTCGGCGTTCGCGGGCTTGGGCGGCTCGGGTGGAGGAGCCTCCTGAAGGATTCGCGGCCCGCGGCCCTGGGGACCGGCACGCTTGACCTCGCTCTCGGCGCTGGGCGGCCGCTGGATCGCGGGCCGGGCGGCCTGCTTGGCCTTCGCGCCGTCGGCCTTCGCCTTCGCCTTCGCCTTCGCGCCGTCGGCCTTCGCCTTCGCCTTCGCCTTCGCGCCGTCGGCCTTCGGCTTGCCGTCGGCCTTCGGCGCGGCCTTCTTCGCCGGCGCCTCGGCCGTGGCCTTCGCGCCGTTGCCGAACGCCTTCGCGGCGTCGGCCTCGTCCACGCTCGACGCGGCAGCGGTCACGCCAAGGCCGGCCTTCTGGAGAATCTCCAGGGCCTCCTTCGAGGTGATTCCTCGCTCTTTCGCTATCTCGTGGACGCGCTTCTTTGCCATGCCTTGATGAAGTCTAAGGTCTCCTGTTGAACGGTCACCGGCGCGCGGAAGGAGCGTGCCAGCGGTCGGCTCGATCCGAGCCTAGCGGCGCAGTCGGGGTTGGCGCAGACGTAGGCGCCGCGGCCCTCCGCCTCCGCAGCCGGGTCCGCGCGGACCCG